>NZ_JBBEGC010000026.1:0-79392 GCF_037401995.1 Saccharothrix sp. CCNWYY140 | reverse complement strand
CTCGTTCCTCGCAAAAACTTTCGGCTGCACCCGACCCAAAGTGTGGTAGCCCTTCGGGCAGGCCATACGGGGATGACGGAAGAAGCCCAAGTGGGAGGTCTGCTGCGCGAGCCCTTCGAAAAGCGCGCGCCCTGCGTCTCTGCCGTCCCGACATGCGCGACGACGTTCTGGGTATAGCGCTTCGGCCGCCCCACCGGAGTGGGGCGGCCGAGGGCTTGGTTCACATCAGTCGGTGCAGGAGACCGGGTCGTCGAAGTGGCCCGGGGTGGTGGGGTAGGCCTGGCCTGTGCCGTGGGCGTTGTTGTCCGACGGGTAGACCAAGGCCAGTTCGCGGAACGCCGACGTGCCCGGTGTGGTCGTGTCCGTGGCTGTTTGGCCGGCGCCGGTGCCCCAGGCCAGCTTCTGGAGGAAGGTCTCCATGCCGGGGCTGCGTTGGCGGATGTCGTTGTAGCCGCCGTACGCCGCGTTGCAGTGGGTGTAGAGGTTGTAGGCGCCCGCCCAGTCGATCAAACGGTCGCCGGGGTTGGGGCCGTTGCCGGCCACGTCGCCCTGCAACACGTCGCGGTCCCAGCCGCCGTAGAGCCAGTCGGTGCCCTGGTGGTGTTGGTTGTCGGCCTGGGTTGCCGGGTCGGCCGTGTCGTTGGTCTTGTTGGTCATCTCGAACCAGCTGCACGGGTCGACGAAACCGCTGCCCAGGGACTCGGGCCACGGACCCGTGGCGCAACCGCCGGGGTACGTGCCGCGCGGGTTGAAGTCGATCACGTCCGAGCCGATGGCGCCCGCCTGGGACGCGGCGGACGTGCCGCCGACGCCGCCGAAGACGTGGTCCACGTACCGGTCGTTGTCGCCTCGCGCGTCCGGGTTGAACGTGCCGTTGACCAGGCAGTCCGGGGTCGGCGCGGCCGGGTCGCAGCCCTTGCCGCCCCACAGGGCGTCGGCGCCGTCGCCGCCGAAGACCTGGTCGCCGCCGCTGTCGCCGTTGGCCAGGTCGTCGCCGAAGCCGGTGTGGATGTTGTCCGCGCCGTTGCCGCCCCGGATGCGGTCGTCGCCGCCTTCCGCGATGCCGTTGTGCGGCATGGCGGTCGACGTCGAGGCGCCGGTGAACTGGTCGCCGTCCACGTCGTGCAGCAGGTCGACGCGCCGGTCGTAGTCGCCCAGCCGGAAACCGGTGTAGGACTCCTGCGGCACCGAGTTCAACGACGTCGTGAAGCCGCGGGCGGCCACGTCGTCCGGGTTGAGCCGCTCGTTGACGACACCGCCGCGGTCGCCGAGCATGGCGTCCTCGCCGTCGTTGCCGAACATGGTGTCGTTGCCCAGCTCGCCGTACATGTCGTCGTCGCCGGCGGACCCGGTCATGGTGTCGTCGCCGTCCTGACCCCACATCCCGTCGTTGCCGTCGTCGCCGTACATGGTGTCGTTGCCGAAGGAGCCGACCGGCTCGCACGTGGCCTGCGCGGTGGTGCAGAACCGGGTGGACGGGCCGGGCAGGTCCGGGTCGTGCGTGCGGGACACGGTGGCGTTGTCCGGCACCAGGCCGGCCGCGTACCGCTGCGCGTAGACCTTCTCCTTCATCGACCCCGGCTGGCCCTCCAACGTCCGCACCAGCGAACCGTTGTCGCCCAGCTGGACGTCGTCGGCCCCGTTGCCCTCGAAGGCGTCGCCGCCGTCGCGGAACCCGGCCGCCGCGCTGCCGCCGATCATGTCGTCCTGACCGTGTGACGGGTCGGAGCCCTCCAGGCCGTCCGAAGGCGCACCGGGCCAGCCCGGGTCGGCCAGCGGCAGGACGGTGGTCTCCGAAGACGGCTCGCCCAGCCCGAGGTCGCCGCGCAGCACGTCCGCGCCGCCGTTGCCCTCCAGGTAGTCGGCCTGGCCGCCGCCGGAGAGGAAGTCCCCGCCGTCCTGGCCCCACAGCACGTCCACGCCCGACCCGCCGGACATCCGGTCGTCGCCGTACCGGTCGGCCGGGGGTGTCGGCGCGAGGTCGTACTTCACCACGACCCGACCGGTGATCGGGTTGCCGCCGGTGGTGGCCAGCCGCTGGGTCGCCCGGGTCGGGGTCTCGCCCGCGCCGGGCCGGTTGACCACGCCGTTGTCGCCGATGCCGATGTCGTCGCCGTTGCCGCCGAAGATCGCGTCGGCGGCGTCGGTCTGCCCCGAGGACCCGGTCAGCGGCGTGCTGCCGCCGCCCACGAGGTCGTCGTTGCCGTCGTTGCCCTCGATCCAGTCGACGCCCTGGTCGCCCTCGACGTAGTCGTCGGCCGCGTTGCCCTTCAGACGGTCGGGACCGCCCTGGCCGAGCAGCACGTCGGTGGCGTCGTCGCCCCACACCTCGTCCGCGCCGGACGAGTCGGCGTGCGGGGTCAGGCCCAGGTCCAGCAGCACGATCCCGCGCGGGGTCATGCCGCGTTCCTGCGTCAGCCGCGACGGCGGGCCGGTGCGCAGCAGCGAGCCGTTGTCGCCGATCGCCACGTCCTGGTTGTCGTCGCCGTGGACCTTGTCGCCGACGTCGGGCTGCCCGACGCCCGCGGCTTCCTCGGTGGACGAGCCGCCGACCAGGTCGTCCTGGCCCTCGTTGCCCGAGATCGTGTCCGGACCCGGACCGCCCTCGGCGTAGTCGTCGGCGCCGTCACCGGTGACGGCGTCCGCGCCGCCCTGGGCCAGCACGACGTCCTGCTCGCCGCCGCCGCTGATCACGTCGTCACCGGACGTGTCCGCGGTGGGGGAGTAGCCGAGGTCCAGCAGCGTGATCTTGTGCTGCTTGCCGAACCCACGGCCCTGGGCGATCGGGGATGCGTCACCCAAGGACAGCACCGCGTTGTCACCGGCGACCACGTCCGGACCGGAGTCGCCGAACAGCTTGTCCCCGGCGTCCGGCCTGCCCACCTGGTGACCGTCCACAGTGGACGCCACCTCGGCGGAGCCGCCGACCACCCGGTCCTCGCCGCTGTCGCCGTGCACGAGGTCGTCGGCGTTGTTGCCTTCGAGGTAGTCGTCGTTCGAGCCGCCGTGCACCTCGTCGTGCGCCAGACCGCCGAACGCCCGGTCGTCCTCGTTGCCGCCGAACACGAAGTCCGGACCACCGGCCGCCGCGTTCGCGCCGTCGAGGTCGAACGGTCCACCGGACGCCGCCGGGCCGTCGCCGTTGTCGCCGATCACCAGGTCGGTGCCGGAGTCGCCGTACAGGGTGTCGCCCTGGTCGGCCTCGCCGGCCTTGCGGGTGCCGCCGACCACGACGTCGGTGTCCGCGCCGCCGAACGCGGTGTCGGAGCCGTTGTTGCCCTCCACCACGTCGTCCTGCGTGCCGCCGTAGAGCGTGTCGTTGTCGTCGTTGCCGTAGACCTGGTCCTTGCCGGCGTCGCCGTACATCAGGTCCAGCCCGCCACCGCCGTACAACCTGTCGTCGTCGTTGCCGCCGCCGACCACGTCGTCGCCGAGCTGGCCGCACGCGAGGTCCGCGTTGGACCGCAGGTCGACGCTGTCCGCCGCGCCGCCGGCCGCGACCACCTCGACCCCGGTGCCACCGGTGATCAGGTCGCGCCCGTCCGCGCCGTCCAGCGGTTCGGCCGGAGGCTTGGACGCCGGGTCGCCGGACGGGGTGCACGCGTTGGCGTAGCGGTCGCCGTAGATCTCGGCACCGCCGTCGCCGCCGATGACGTGGTCGTTGCCGTACCCGCCGACCAGCAGCTTCGACGACGGGGCCACGCCCGCGGGCAGCGGCCGGTGGCCGACCGAGCGCAGCGGGCCGAAGTCGCCCGAGCCGGTCTCGCCGCCCACGTCGGACGGTTCCGCGACCACGTAGTCGTGGCCGGGACCGCCGAACACCTTGTCCTTGCCGAACCCACCGGTGAGCACGTCGTTGTTGCCGCCACCGCGGATGTCGTCGACCTGGTCGGGCTTGGAGCGCCCGGTGACCATGTCCACGCCCTGGCTGCCGTACACGGTGTCGTTGCCCGTGCCGGTGTCCACGGTATTGGTGGCGTCCACGACGGCGTCGCCGACCGTGGTCTTGTCCGGCCAGCCTGGCTCGTCCACCCCGGTCTGGTCGGCGGGGTCGCCGATGCGGAAGCTGGTGTAGATCGAGTCCGGACCGGAGCCGCCGGAGATCTTGTCGCTGCCGTGACCGCCGACGATCGTGTTCTGCTGGGCCACGTACTCGGCCTTGCCCGGGTTGGTCGCGGCCAGCGGGCTGTCGGAGCCGATGCCGATGGTGTCGTCACCGTCGCCGCCGTCGAGCGTGTTCGCGCCCAGGCCCGCCGCGATCCGGTCCTTGCCCGGACCACCGTTGACCGTGTCACCCGCGCCGCCGACGGTGATCGAGTCGTCACCCTCGCCGCCGTGGACGGTCGCGGTGCCCTTGCCGCCGAACGCGGTGTGCAGGTCGCCGGTGGTGATCTGGTCGTTGCCCGGACCGCCGTCGACCGTCGACGGGCCGATGCCGGTCTTGATCGAGTCGTCGCCCTTGCCGCCGGTCACCTCGACCGCCTTGTCGAACGGCTTGGCCTCGGCCGCCTTGTCCTCACCGGCTCCGCTCTTGTCGCCGTCGCCCTGGAAGACGAACACGCGCTTGCCGGTGTCGTTGGTGGCGTTCGCGTGGACCTTGGTCAGGTTCTTGTCCCGGTGCTCCTCGCGGAACCCGAGCGCGCTGACCGCGAAGCCCTCGAACCCGCCGTCCTTGTTCACCAGCTGGGTGACGGTCCACTTCTCCTCGTTGTCCCGCGCGGTCCACGCCGAGTCGCCGCGTGCGCCCGTGTGGGTGTCACCGACGTGCAGCACGAGCGTGGTGCCGTCGAGGTGCGCCAACGTCGGTGGTGGTGGCTCGCAGTTGGGTTTCACCGAGAAGTCCAGCAACGTGATGTCGGCCAGCGTGAAGTCGAACGACACGCTGAACGGCGAGAACCCGATCGTGATGTAGACCTTCAGGAACAGGCTGAGCCTGCCGTCCATGTTGAACAGGCACATCGGGTTGTTCAGCGCGACCTTCGAGAACTCGAAGAACCGGAACTTGCCGTCGTTGTTCGGGTCCGCCCAACTGAGGTTGATGGTCAGCGCCACGCCGCCCTTGATGCCCACCTCGATCAGCACGACGCTCACGGCCGCGCCCGCGGCCAGTTCACCGCGGAAGGTCACCACGGGCAGCGGCTTGCCGTCGTCGTCCGTGGTCTCCAGGTAGATGGAGTCGAGGATGTCGGCGACCTGCTTGTTCTCGATCGCCTTGCGCAGGCCGTAGGTGTCGAACCCGGCGCGGAACCGGGCCTCCACCGACGCGCTGCCGGAGATGCTGACCAGCACCGGCGGCGGCGCGTAGACCGGGCCGAAGGACTGGCTGTAGGAGAACGCCAGCCGCAGGGGGCCGGAGTCGAACTTGATCAGGTCCACGTCCTGGCCCATGAGCAGCCCGAACAGCTCGATCGGCTTCTCCAGGATCGGGAAGGTGAACCCGGCGGACTCGCCCTTGCCGTTCGCGCCGACCATGCCGCTGCCGCCGTTCGCCGCGTCGACGTCGGCGCGCAGGTCCGTGGGCTCGGGGCCGGACGGGTCGATCAGCCTCGCGGCGGTGTCCGGCGAGTTCTCCGTCTCCAGGGCCTCCTTGCCCAGGACGGTGAAGTCGCCGATGGTGATCCCGCCGCCCTGGTCGGTGATCTGGCCGACGAGTTGGAGGGTTTTCAGGATCTTGTCCACGAACTCCAGGTCGGGTCCGCCGGCTATGGTGCTGAACGCCTTGGCGATGGTGACCAGGTTGACGTCACCGCCGCCGACCGCGCGCGAGAGGTCCGACAGCACCGGGATCGGCGCGTAGAGCTGGTCCAGGATGGGCTGCACCGGCTTGGTGAACAGCGCCACCTTCTCCACGATCGGTTTGAGCACCGCGCCCAGGAACTTCCCGGCGTTGAGCGTCACGTCGTAGAAGGCGATCTCGGGGACGCCCTCGCCGGGTTTCTGGCCCAGGCTCCACTCCCACTTGAGGTGGAACCAGCCCGAGATGCCCGGCAGGGGACCGGCGGTGACGTCGAAGTCCCAGTCGATGCCCACCTTGGCGGCCAGCGACACGTCCGTCACCTGGGTCACGTCGGCCAGGTCGGCCAGCGCGATGCGGGCGTCGGTGTCGACGGTGCAGTTCTCGAAGCAGGCCGCCTGGCCCTTCTTGTGCAGGTCGACGTAGAACTTGCCGGAGAACAGGTCGGTCGCGCCGCCCTCGTGCTGGTCGAGCCCCACCTCCAGGAAGGCCAGTTGCGCCTTCATCTGGTCGGGTAGCTCGAAGCCGAGCTTGAGGCCCAGTTCCGGGCGGTCGATGTCCTGCGTGGCCACGAAGAAGCCGGTGCTCTTGTCCACGCCGACCTTCACGTGCAGCCGGTAGGACAGGCCCGCGGTGACGCCCTTGCGCTTGGCCGGGTCGGCGGCCTCGCGCAGCGACAGGCCCGGGATGCCCAGGTCCAGCGGGCGGTTCAGGCTCAGCTCGTCGGTGGCGCAGGTGTCGCTCGGGTCCACCTTGCCGTCGCACAGGTCGAAGGTGAGCGTGGCGCCGGTGATGTCCTGCAACGCCGCGGCGTCCGGGCAGTCCGACAGCTTCGGGTTGGTGGTCTCCGGCGGGTAAGCCGGGCCGTTGAGCGTCGGCGTCTTGTCCTCGTAGGCCACCGTCGTGCCGCTCAGGCCTTCCGCGACGACCTTCCAGTCGGCGCCGTCCTTGCGGATGATCTTGTAGCTGGTGGCGTAGGCGGACCCGGTCCAACCCAGGGTGTTGAAGTTCTCGTTGCCCAGGGTCTCGTTGCCGTCGAGCACCTCGACGTACGCCGGCGGCGCGTCCTTGCCCTGCGCCGAGGCCACGATCCCGTACTCGTACTTGGTCGTGCCCTTGGTGCCCTGCGCGGTTGCCGTCGGGTTGGTCGCGGGTTGCAGCGTGGCGTCACAGGTGAAGCCGACCGTGACCGCGCTGCCCACGGCGGGCTTGAGGTGGTTGTTGACCCAGTCGGCCAGCTCGCCGGTGTTGTTCACCCGCCCGCCGCCGGGCATCTGGGCCATCGCCTGCTGGATCTTGGTGCGCAGCTGGCCGAACTCGTCCGCGCCCTGCTGGAGGTCGTCGCCGACCAGCGGCAGCTTGCCGTCGAACGCGGCCGTGCGCAGCGCCCGTTCGATCATCGCCAGGTACTTCTCGATGCCGTCGCCGAACTGCGAGAAGTCCAGCAGGGCGTCGAGGATCTTCTGGCCGATGTCGGTGGGCATCTCGAACCGCTTGACCCCGCCGGGCAGGTCGGGGCTGAACGAGAACGCCTCGCCGAGGTTGTCGACCTGCCGGGGCAGCCGGACGATGAACGAGTCGCCCGGTCCGGCCAGCTTGGTCCAGTTCTGGTTGTCGGAGCTGACGAACACCGGCATGACCGCGCACAGCGCGAGGTCCGTGTCCGCCTCCGGGTCACCGGGGCAGGTCACCGGCTGGTTGTCGCCGTTGAGGCTCAGGGACACGTTCTTGACGAAGTCGGCCAGCGGGACCGGTGCCGTGCCGCCGGGGCCGTAGCCCAGGTGCGCGTTGTAGTGCGCGTTCACCACGGCCTGCTCCGACCCGCCGGGGTTGCCCAGCGCGATCGACAACGGGCCGATGGAGGACCTGACCGACCCGGTGATCCCGCCGTGCGCGGTCAGGTCGACGGTGGAGGTCGGGAGCACTTTCAGCTCGGTGGCGTCGTCCGGCGTGCCGTCCTTGTCCAGCGGCAGCACGAACCCGACCTTGGTGGACCCGCTCAACGTCAGGTTCGCCACGGCCGAGCCTTCGGCGGAGACCAGCGACCGGCCCGTGCCCTTCTCGTCGGTGAAGGAGAACCGCACCGGCTGGGCGGTGGCGACGTTCCGCTTCACGTCCACGTTCAGCACGATGGACGGCTTGGAGTCGACCTCCTGGTAGGCGAAGGACACCCCGCTGCCGTCCGGCAGCGCGTCGTTGAGCACCGCCACCATGTCCTGGAGGTAGTCCGGCGGGGCGGCGGTGAGCTTGTCGACCGCGTCCTCCAGCGGGCTGCGGAAGGTGTAGGCGGTGCCCTTGGCGGGCAGGGTGGCCCAGGGCTCGCTCAGCAGCACCCGGTTCTGGTCCGCGTCCACGACGACACCCACCTGGGTGCCGACCAGCACGGCCCGCTTCTCGTGGTCGTCGCCGAACGTGCGGCCGGTGTCCTCGATGTAGCCGACATCCTTGCCGCCGAACGTGGTGTTGCCGTAGGAGACCTTCGGCCCGGAGCCCGAGTCGGCGCTGCCGAGCAGGTCGCTCAGCGACTTGCCGACCACGGGCAGCGGGGTGGTCAGCGCGGTCTTGACCGAGCCGTCGCCGTCCACCTTCTGCAACGAGCCGTTGAGCACCTGCAACGCCTTGAGGATCTGGCCGAACATGGCGCGCGGGTTGTCCGGGTCGAAGTCGAACGCCTTGGCCTTGTCCAGCTTGTCCAGGCCGGTGAAGTCCACGGCGGACGGGTTGGTGATGTCCGGCATCGAGACGCCGACCTCGACCGGGCCGCCGAAGAAGTCGGTGATGCCCGGGACGTCGAGCTTCACGGTGGTGTTGGCCTTGGCGCCGACCGTGACGTTCAGCAGGTTCTCCGGCTCCTTGGCCGGGGTGGTCAGGTCGTCCACCAGCTTGGGGAACACCTGGGCCAGCGGCAGGTCGCCGTCCGCGTCGCCGACCTTCTTCAGGCCGACGGTCAGCATGTTCGCCGAACCGTCCTTCTTGGACATCGACAGGTCGCCGGACAGGTGCACCTTCAGGTAGCCGACGCTGCCGTTGACGTCGACCTTGGTGTCCACCGGTGCGTCGGCCTTGATCAGGTCGCCGCCGGTGCGCAGCAGGAACCGGTCCGGCGTGCGGGGCAGGCTGGTGACCAGGGTCGTGGTGCCGTCGGGGTTCTTGTCCGCGAACGGGCAGCCGGTGGCGGCGGCGTCCGGGTCCAGCGGCTTGCAGGCGTCGCCGGTGATCGGGTCGCGCAGGTCCAGCACCAGGGTGGCGGTGGCGACGAAACCCGGCTTGACGGTCGCGGTGGCGGTGAGGCCGTTGGCGTCGCGCAGGCCCTTGGCGGCGAACGTGTCGCCGAAGGTGACCTGGCCGGTCATCGGGTCCGGCGAGTTGACCTTGTACGGGGCCTCGGCCTTCGGCGTGCCGGCGCTCCACGGCTCTTCCAGCTCGATCACGTCACCGGAGTTGTTCTTCACCACGCCCTGCGAGGTGCCGGCGGAAACGATGCGGCCCTTGAACCCGTCGGTGGGCCACGGCTCGCTCTTGCCGGTGTGGATCAGCTTGGTGGGCTCGTAGCTCACGCCCAAGCCCTGCCCTGAGGTCAGCTCGGCGACCACGTCGAGCTTCGTGCCGTCGTTGGGCGCGGTGCGGGTCATGGTGAGGGTGAACGCGAGCTTCTTGGTGGTGTCGTTGAAGTCGACGCCGGAGACGGCGATCGGGCCGGTGTTCAGCTTGGAGAACATCTCCTGGATGGAGCTGAACTTCGGCAGCCCGGCCTTGGCGGGGTCGTCGCCCTTGGCCGGGTTGAAGACGTTGGCGTCCACGAACTCCTTGAGCACCGAGCCCGCGGCCACGGCGTCGGCGAGCGTGCCGCGCATGAACGGCAGGTTCACGTTGCCGATCGGCTTGGCCTGGTCGCCCCACTGGGCGCGCTGGATCGCCTCGATCGAGTTGACCAGGTGGCTCAGGCCCTCCAGCAGGTCGCGCGGGCTCAGCGTGGTGAACCGGGTGAGCTGGGCCAGGTCCGAGGCGCCCACGGTCACGGTGGGGGAGCCGGTCGCGATGTCGGGCCACTTCACCTCGACCTTGCCGGTGATGCCGCCGACCGACGTGCCGGCCAGGGACTGCGCGGTGAACTGGAGCGCGGCGTCCACCTTGCCCGCGGGCGCGGCCAGTCCGATGTGGAACAGGCCCGCCGCCGCGCCGGAGGCGGCCAGTTCGGCGGTGCCGGTGCCCGAACCCGGCGGGTCGGTGGCGAGCTTGCCGTCACCGTCGGGGTCGTCGGCGGTCGCGGTGATGTTCGCTTCCACGGTGACGTGCGAGTTCGCCTTGTCCAGGTCCACGCCGAGGATGCCGAAACCGGCGGTCGGGCTCGCGCTGGGGTCCAGCTCGCCCTTCACCCCGACGCTGAGCTTGGGGGAGGCGTCGTCCTTGACCACGTAGAACCAGTTCTTCGCGCTGTCGTAGGCGAAGTGGAGCGTGGCGTCGAGGGTGAAGGTGACGTCGACCGCGCCGGAGGTGGTGAAGGTCAGCGGTGGCGAGGAACTGGCCACGCCGACCGGCTGCTGGTCGGCGACCTTGGTGACGTGCAGGGTCACGTCGACACGTTGGACGGAGCCGTTCTGGCTGGTGGCGACGGTGAGTGTGCCGGGGCGGTCGCCGCCCAGCGGGTAGCTGCCGGCCAGGTCGCCGAAGTGTTCTTTGTCCTTCAGCGGCTCGTGGACGGTCTTGGCGAGCAGGTCCTGGAAGCCCAGCGCGCCGCCGGGGCTGACCCCGAGCAGCGGCACGGCCTTGCCCAGTTCGCCCACCGAGCCCAGCGCGCGGCTGAAGTCCGCGAACTTCTGGAGGCCGGCGGCGATGGCCGCGACGTCCGCGTCCTGGGCACGGGCCGGTGGGGTGGTCACCACCAGCCCGAGCAGGGCGAGCGCGAAGCTGGTGAGGGTGGCGGTGATCCGCCGGGACGTGCGCGCGAAACGGCGCCGAGCAGGGTGCGACCGCATGGCCAGACCGCCTTTCGACGGCGGATGGCCCCCGATGCCATGCGCCGGAACGGGTGTGGTGCCTCGGGTGTGTCGAGGCGCGACCCCGCGCAGGGCGGTCGCGCCACAACGGGAGTCGACCGGACTGTGACCTGCGTTACGTCCCGGTGACGTCACTCACCGCTTTCACCCGATAGGGCTAACACTCTCCGGCGGTCGGGGCACACGTGGCCGGCGAGGCGGCGGACGGGGCTGTGACCTGCGCCGATGCCGCCTCCGCGGGCGTGTGCTCAGACCCGCGGCTGGGCGTCGACGGTCGTCCAGGTCGGGTGCTTCGCGGTCACGGTGTCGCCGGACGAGCGGCGGCGCAGACGGCGGTGCAGCCACGGCAGGACGTGCTGGCGGTAGTAGCGGGCCTCGGTGAGCAGGCGGCGCACCTCGGGCTCGTGGTCCAGGGGCTCCGAGGGAGTGGTGTGGCCGAGCGCGGTCAGGACGTGGGCCGCGACCCGGTGGTGCCCGGCCGCGTTGAGGTGCAGCCGGTCGGGGGACCAGTAGGCGGCCTTGCGGATCTCGGCGTCGTTGAACATGTCGACCATCGTCAGCCCGTGCCGCGCGGCCATCGCCTTCACCGCCGCCGTCAACTCCAACCCGCGCTGGTGGAAGGTGCGCCCGAACGGCAACCGCTGCGACGGGTCCGCGCCACTGAGCAACACGATCCGCACCCCGGCCTCCTGGCACCGGCGCACCGCGAGTTCGGTCAACTCGGCCAACCGCCGCCCGTCCATCCCGGGCCGCATCATGTCGTTGCCGCCACCGTTGAGCGTGATCACGGTAGGCGCCGGCGTGAGCGCCAACGCCGCCTCGAGTTGCTCGGTGACGATCGGCTCCAACAACCGCCCGCGCACAGCGAAGTTCGCATACGACACCGGCTCGCCCAACGCCCCGGCAAGCCCTTCGGCCACCAGATCGGCCCACCCGCGCGGCGACCCATCCGCCCGCTCGTCACCGAGCCCCTCGGTGAAACTGTCCCCGATCGCCGCGTACCGCACACACCCTCCCGCTGTCTGCCGAAGCCGCCAGCATAGGAGTTGGAGTCGGCCGGGCCGATGGCGGGAGCAGCGACTAAGAATGCAAACAATTGCCGATGCACCTATAAGTCCGGTCGGGCGCGAGTCGAGCACAACTCGCCCTATGCGCAACACCTTTCGCCGTCAACCACGCCCTTACCAGCGTAAACCGCCGTTCGGGTGACGGATCGGCCACGCTCCGAAACGTTACGCAGTACGGTGGCTCACCAAATCAGCCTCCAATTGCCTGCCGGCCCGACCCGGCAGGTGTGATACTGGGCGGCACCCGGGCCGGGGAGACGCCGATGAAACCGGACATGAGCTCGCGAGCGGCACTCAGCGCCCTGTCCGCGCGCACCGAGCGGTCCGCGCAGCTCGCCCGCAACGAGGTCTCCGCCCCGGTGCTCAGCGCGGTGGTCCAGGCCAATGTCATCGACGAGGTCACCGTGATCAGCCCGGCGGCGCCCGCCCGGATGAAGCGACCCCGCCAACTGCCGCCCGCGCCGCACGGGTTCGTCAACCGGCAGCGCGAGATCGAGCGCATCGAACTCGCCACCACCGGCGGCGGGCGTGGCGCGGCGATCGTCGTGCTCAGCGGCATGGCCGGTGTCGGCAAGACCGCGTGCGCGTTGCAGTGGGCGCACCGGCACGCCGACCGGTTCGACGGCGGCCACCTGTTCGCCGACCTCGACGCCTACCGGCACCACGGCGGCATCGCCGTCACCGACGTGGCCGGCGCGTTCCTTCGCGCGCTCGGCGTGCCGTGGGACTACATCCCGCCCGACCTGCCCGAGCGGGTCGCCCTGTTCCGCAGCCTGACCGCCCGCTCCCGCGTGCTCGTGGTGCTCGACGGGGCCGACCACGCCGCCCAGGTCCGGTCGCTGGTGCCGACCTCGCCGGGCAGCGTCGTGGTGGCCACCAGTCGGCGGCGGCTCAGCGGCCTGGCCATCGACGGCGCGCACGCCGTGGAGTTGCGCCCGTTGGACGAAGAGCACGGCGCGTCGCTGGTGGCGCACATGGTCCCCGGCGACCGGGTCCGCAGCGAACCGTCCGCGACGCGTCGCCTGGTCGACCTGTGCGCGGGTCTGCCCATCGCGTTGAAGGTGGTCGGCGCCGAACTGGGCCGGCTGGAGCGCTGGACCGTGGCTCGCTACGCCCAGCACCTGTCCGACGACCGCAAGCGCCTCAGCCGGCTCTCGGTGGAGGGGGATCACCTCGTGGAACACATCTTCGACGCGGTTTACGACGACCTGTCCGCCGGGGCACGGCGGATGTACCGGGTGCTGGGCCTACATCCTGGCGGCGACTTCGACGCGGGCGCGGCTGCCGCGATGGCCGGCACGACCCCCGCCGAGGCGGAGGAGCAGTTGGCCGCGCTGCGCGGGGTGAACCTGGTCGAGGAGCACACCGCCGACCGCTACCGCTTCCACGGCCTGGTCCGCCTGCACGCCCTGCACCGCGCCGAGCAGGACGCGGTGGACGAGCGTGCGGCGGTGGAGCGGCGGGCCGTCGACTGGTACCTGCTCGGGGCGGCGGCGGCCGACCACTCGGTCCTCGGCCCGGCGCGGTGGCGGCTGGCCCGGCACGACCTGCGGCCGTGGCCGCACCCGTTCGACGCCGGGTCGGGCATGGAGTGGTTCGAGACCGAGCGCACCAACCTGTTGGCGGCCGTCCGGTTGGCCGCGCGCATCGGCCACCACGACGCCGCGTGGCAGCTGTGCGAGGCGCTGTGGGCCTTCTACCACAGCAGGAAGCACTACTCGGACTGGATCGAGGCCCACCGCATCGGCGTCGACTCCGCCGCCGAGATCGGGGCACGCGCCGCCGAGTGCCGGTTGCGCAACCAGTTGGCGCGGGCGCACATCGAGCTGCGCGACTTCGAGTCGGCCCGGGTGGAACTGTCCCGCGCCGAACGCGTGATCGCCGACAACGGCCTGGGGCGCGCGATGGTCCACGAGTCCTACGGACTGCTGCTGCGCGAACAGGAACGCTACGACGACGCGGCCCGCGAGTTCGAGTCCGCGCTGGTGATCAGCAGGCGACTGGGCGACCCGCGGGCGATCGGGGTGCAGGCCTACCAGTTCGGCGACGCCCTGGTCCGCGCCGGCCGGGCCGCCTCCGCCCTGCCCGTGCTGGAGGAGGCGCGGCGCCTGCTGGAACGCCTGCGCGACGAGATGTCCACCGCCCGCGTGCACATCGCCTTGGGCCGGGCGTACGAGGCGCTGCGCCGGGTCTCCGACGCCCGCCGCGTCCTGACGTCCGCCATCGCCACGACCCGGTCGCGCCGCCAGCCGGTGAAGGAGGCACAGGCCTTGGAGGTCATGGTCGTCATCGCCCGGGAGCAGCACGACGACGACCTGTTCCGGGACTCGGCCGAGCGCCTGTTCGAGCTGTACCGGGACGCGGGCAACCCGCGCAGCGCCGAAGTGCTGCGCTGGTTCGAGCCACGCCGCTAGGGCGCGCGGACGACGGCCGCTAGGACGCGTGGGCCGTCGGCGGCCTCGCGGGCAGTGGCACGAAATGCGTGACATCGTTGTCGTGAACGACCAGGGACATCCCCTTCCGTGGTGGTCGGCGTCGGCGCAAGCTGATCCAGTGGTGCAGGGCGCAGGCGGCGGTGGAGGGACCCACGTCGGGCACGTCCACCGCCGGTTCGTCGCGGAAGCCCACCACCGACCCCGACTCGGTGGCCGCCGCCGCGACCGCCGCGCCCGGGTGGTCCGCCAGGGCTTCCTCGACCCACCCCCGCGGGTCGTCGGCCACCTCGTTGTGCACCACGATGTCGGCGTTGTGGCGGACCGTGCGGTCCACCACCGACTCGTCCACGACCAGCATCGGCGCGGGGTCGGTCTCCGGCCGCAGACTGCTGAGCAGGTTCGGGAAGCGCTCCAGGGTGATGTTGCGCGGGAACCGGAGCGAGGCGGTGACGAGCTGGGCCCCGATCGGCCGGCGCGGCTGCGCGCGGTACGTCTCGACCGGCTCCATCGGCGGGGTCGTCGGGACCGGCAGGTCCATCAGGTCGCACAGCACTTGGTGCACCAGCGCTTTGGCCTCGCCCTGACGGCCCAGGACGCGGTCGGTGATCGCTTGGAGGGCCGGGTCGCCGCCGTCCTCCAGCGCGGACTCCACCTGCGGGCGCAGCGGTGCGTCGAGGTCCAGCGCGCGGGCCTTGCGCCACACTTCGGCGTTGGCCGACGATGGGTCCACCTCACAACCGCCGTCGCTGGCCAGCAGCAGCGGTTTCCCCAGTGCGACGCCGTAAAATGTGACTGAGCCGTGGTCGCCGATCACCAGGTCGGCGGCGAGGAGCGCGGCCTGCCAACTGCGGTGCGGCGGGATTGCGATCAGCCCGCACCGGGTGGCGTCGCGGAACTGCTGGGCGACCTCGTACCGCGAATGCGCTTGACTGATGTTCCAGTGCTGCACCAGGGCTACCCGGTAGCGGCCCAGCGGCAGTTCCGCGAGCAGCCGTTGCGGCAGGTCGGGGCCGACCGCCAGGGCCGAGTTCGGGCCCCACGTCGAGGTCACCAGCACCAGCCGCTCGTCCGGCCCGACCCGCAGGGCCTTGCGGTAGCGCTCGCGCAGCGCCATGCTCGCGCGCAACTGGTCCGCGACCGGGTCGCCGATCACGACGCACCGGTCCAGCGCCTCCGGACAGGTCCGTTCCACGAGCGCGAACTGCTCCGGGTGCGAAAGGCCTATCGCCGCCGGAATGACTTCACCCTTGTGGACGAGTTGGCTGCGAGCCACTCCAGTAGGTGAACTTCGCGACTCGGTTGTTTCCGGCACGAGTCTCGGATAGCCCGCGCCGTGGGCAACGGTGAAGATCGGACCGTGGAGTTCGTGCAGAGCGCTGCCGGCGTGTGCGGCGATGATCAGGTGGAATTCGGAGCTGGTCGCGTTGCGCCAACTCAACACGTCGCAGCCCAGGAGATCGAGGTATCTGCGCAGCTCCCGGGCGTACTCGGAACCCTTGTCGATGGTGAACTTGACGGCGGTGCGCTGTCGGGCGAACAGGCCGTCGACCATCTGGAGGAGCCGGTAGAGGGACGTCGGGTTGCGAATGACGAGGAGTACTCGCCATTCCACCGCCAGTGTCCCTCGGCTCATCGGGACCCCCGTCCGCCATGAGGCCGACTGCGTCAGTCCGTAATGTCGGCTTGCATGACGTTACCAAGCAGACGTACGGTTGGCCATATGCCACATAGCAGATTGCATGTGAGCGAACCGGAAGGTGGATCTCTTGGCGCAGGCGAGCAACCCTGTCGTCCAGCAACGCCGTTTGCGCGCAGAGCTGCGAAAGGCGCGTGATCGGGCTGGGCGCACACAACGGGAGGTCGCCGACGCCCTCGACTGGTCCACGAGCAAGGTCATCCGCATCGAAACCGGCGCGGTGAACATCTCCACCACCGATCTCCGGGCGCTGCTTCAGTTCTACGGCGAGCCGACCGACGTCATCGAGGAGCTCGTGCAGACGGCTCGCGCGGGCCGGCAGCGCGTGTGGTGGGACCGGTACAAGCAGAACATCTCCTCGGAGATGGTCACGCTCCTGGAGTTCGAGTCCTCGACGTCGCTGATCAGGCAGTTCCAATCGCTGATCATCCCCGGTCTGCTCCAGACCGAGGAGTACGCGCGCGCGGTCCTGGGGCTGTACTTCCCCGAGGACCAGTTGGAGTACCGGGTGAAGCTCCGCATGGAGCGTCAACGCATCCTCGACGGCGACGACGCCGTGAAGTCGTTCTTCGTCATGGACGAAGCGTCGCTGCGGCGCTGGGTCGGCGGACCGGCGGTGATGCGGGCGCAGTTGCAGCGGCTCAAGGAATGGGCCAAGCGGCCGAACATCTCGATCCAGGTGCTCACCTTCGACAAAGGCATCTACCGCGGTATGCGCGGCAACTTCGAGGTGTTCGAGTTCCCGACCGAGGACCAGGACCACGTGGTGTACCTGGAGTGGCCGGGTGGCGACACCGTCATCCAGAACAACCCCAGGCAGGTCAGCAACTACGTCGAGATCTTCCTCGAGATGGAGGCGCTGGCCACGACACCGGATGAATTCGACGCGCTGGTCGACCGACTGATGGGAGAGATACCGAGCTGACCACACTCCGAACCGCATAACGCCGGCCACCGCGCCGACACCCTATTCCACCTCGCCCGGGACCCGGTGGTGAGAGCGGAGCAGTGCCGCTCGCTCACTCGGCGGTTCTGGCGGTTCATCGTGCGCCGATATTGTGGTGGGCACCTCGTCCAGGTCGGGGCCGTGAGGGAGGGGGTGCCGGTGGGCGCTGCGGACAGTGCGTCGGAGCTGTGGCGGAAAAGCACCTATTCCGAAAACTCCGGATGCGTGGAAGTCTCGTTGACCGCCGTGCGGGCGCGAGTGCGCAATACCCGCAATACTGCGGGTGAACAACTGGCCTTCCCCGCCTCCGCTTGGGCGGACTTCCTGCGGTTCGTCGGCGACCGCTGAACAACGCTGTGGTGGGCGGAGCGGCTAGCGTGTGGGCATGGCCGGGGAGTTGCTGGTCGCGCGGGGTGCTGCCTACCGGTTGCGGTTCGGGGGTGGGGCGGACGGGATTGAGCGGATGGCGGCCTCGTTGGACGGGGTTTCGTTCGCGCCGCACCGCCATGACACGTATGCCGTCGGGTTGACGTTGGCCGGGGTGCAGACCTTCCGGTATCGCGGGGCTTTGTGGCACTGCCTGCCTGGGCGGTGGCACGTGTTGCACCCCGATGAGACCCATGACGGTGGTGCCGGGTCTGAGGATGGGTTGGACTACCGGATCATCTACCTCGACCCCGCCTTGGTGCAGGACGCGTTGGGTGGGCGGGCCTTGCCGTTCGTGGCTGATCCCGTGTTGGAGCCCACGCCGGCGTCGACGGTGGTCGCGGAGTGGTTGGCGGATATCGAGCAGCCGTTGGACGACGTGCAGGCAGTGGAGATGACGACTGCCGTGGTGGACATGTTGACCCAGCACGCACGGCCTGCGCGGCCTGTGGTGGTGGATTTGGGGGCCGTGCGGCGGGTGCGGGAGTTGTTGGTGGACGACCCCGCTCGGCGGCACCCGGTGGCGGAGTTCGAGCGGGTGGCGGGGATGGATCGGTGGGCTGTCGCGCGGCAGTTCCGGGCTGCGTTCGGGACCAGTCCCACGCGGTTTCGGACCATGCGGCAGCTCGACGTCGCTCGGCGGCTGATCCGGGCGGGTGTGTCGTTGGGTGAGGTGGCGGTGGCGGCGGGGTTCGCCGACCAGAGCCACCTCACCCGGATGTTCAAGCGTGCCTTCGGGTTGACGCCCGCGGTGTGGGCGGCGGGCGTGTCACAGGCGGGGGTGTCAGGAGCGGGCGCGGATGGCGTGGGCTACGGCGGCCATGTCTTGAGCGCCGTGGCCCAGGTCGACGGTTTCGCGGAACAAGGCGTGGCAGACGTCCAGGAGGGGTGAGGCGACGCCCTGTGCGCGGGCGGCCTCGGCGATGAGGCGGTTGTTCTTCAGCACGTCCAGGGCGGCGGCCTGGGGTGCGTAGTCGCCGTCGCGCAGTTTCACGGTCTTGGCCCGGGACACCGCGGACGCCATCGGTCCCGCGTCGAGGATCGTGGTGAGGGTGTCCAGGTCCAGGCCGTGCGCCTCGGCGAAGACGTACGACTCGGACAAGCCCGTGGCCAGCGTGATCAGGAACAGGTTCACCGCGAACTTCATCAGCAGCGCACCCGGCACCGGCCCGCACTCGACCACCTGCGCGCACATCGGCGCTAGCACCGGCCGGACGCGGTCGAGCGCCTCCGGATCTCCCGACACCATCGCGATGAGCGTGCCCGCCTCGGCCGGCCCCCGCGACCCCGACACGGGCGCTTCGACGTACGTCCCGCCGGCCGCCGCGATGTCGACGGCCAGGTCCCGGGAGTAGGCGGCGGGCATGGTGCCCATCTGCACGACGGTCCGCCCGCGCACCCGCTCGGCGAACTCCTCCGTGCCACGCGCGAGCACCGCGTCCACGGCGGGTTCGTCGGCCAGCATCAGCACCACGACGTCCGCGCGGGCGAACACCTCGGCGGCACTGGAGGCGACCTGCGCCCCGACCGCTTCGACGGGCGCGCACCGCTCGGGGGTGCGGTTCCAGACGACCAGCGGTCCGGCTTTGGCGAGGTTGACGGCCATGAGCTGGCCCATGAGCCCTAGTCCGATGAAACCGATCACGGGCTGTTTCTAGCTCCGCGGCGAGCCGGTGGTCTTGAACGCTTGTGCGTGCGGTGTGTGCGCCGGACGTATGGCGTGTACATCAACCAGACAACAAGGTCAAGGGGCGCGTGTCGCACGATCGGGTGATGGTGGGTGTGGCACGGGCGGGTGGGGCGGTAGGTTCGGCGTCCGGTTGCCGCGGCGACCGCTGAGGCTCCTCCGCCCGACCGGAGTGGGCGCCTCCAAAGCACGCCGAAGGCGGGCACCGCGACCGACGAAGTCGAGCTGCTCGATCCGAGCATGCCCGGGACATGTGACAGCGCCGGTCGGGCGGCGTTCCCGGAGGGTGTTCGTGTCGAGTGAACTGGTGAGCGTGCCGGCCGCCTACGAGCGCAAGCGCGGCTGGTGCATGGGCGGCAGGCCGAACACGGCGCGCCGCGGCTGGGACCGCGGTGTCACCGACCCGCTGGTGCCCGTCGCCCGGGACCTCGCCCAGCAGGCGCTGGAAGCCGCGTGGCTGTGCGCGTTGGGGCGGACCACGGGCGGTTTCCGCCGGCGCGGGCGGGTGTTGTCGTCCACGCTGGCCGTGCAACGGGTGCGGGTGGACGGCGGCGGCATCGCGCTGGAGGTGCCCGACGCCGCGGTCAACGACGTCCTCGCCGAGGTGCTGCCGTGCGTGGTCGGTGACCACCTGGTCGGCATCCCGGGGCTGCGCCCGGTGCCCGGCCGCAAGCACCTGGACCTGAAGGTGCTCGGCACGTCCGCGAGGGTTCGGCTGCTGGGCGTGTCGAAGGCCCGGTGGCGGCAGGCGGCGGATCGGCTGGGCGGCGTCGGGGAACCGTTGTGGCGCAGGGGAGATCTGCACGACCGCGAGGTGGCGGCGGCCCGCGTGCCCGCCGGGGTGCCGCTCGCCGTGGCCAGCGGTGTGCTGCGGCGGCTGCCGTTGTGGCGCGGCGCGGTGTGGCTGTGTGTGGTGGGGCTGGGAGAGGCGTTGGACCTCTACTGGCGCGGTGGTGCGCCGGGTGACGCGATCGCGGCGATCCTGGGCGACTCGTGCTGCCGGATCCCCGACGTGAACGCGGACGTGTACGACCTGCCGGAGGGCGGGGTGCGAGGTGTGCGGCTGACTCCCTGTGTGGGAGCGCGGCACGGCGAGGAACCGGAGTGGGCGTGGACGCAGTGGCTGGCCCGCAACGCGCCGAAACTGGGCGTGGTGGAGGCCGCGGTGCACACGGGCGGTGAGCCGCCGGTCGGCGTGCTGCCGCACCTGTGGGAGCAGGACGACGTCCGGGACGTGTTGGCGCGTCGGGAGATCGCCCCGCTGTACCGGCTGCTGCTGCGCCAAGGGCTGTCCCTGGACCGGCTGGTGGCGTTGACCGGCCAGTCCCGCGCGGACGTGGCGGCGGTCGTCGCCGGTCGCCCGGTCGAGGACTACGACACCCTCACCCGCATCGCCGAAGGACTCGGCGTCCCCAAGGGCTACATGGGCCTCGCCCACGACGAACCGCCGGCCCGGACGCCCGCCGACGACCGCGACGAGGCCGCCAAGCGCACGGCGTTCCTGGCCTACGCGGCCCGTATCACGGTCGGCGCGACCTTCACCGGCGACTCGTGGGACCGGTGCTGCGACCGCATGCCCGCCTGACCTACCCCTTCCCCGAAAGTAGGACCACCTTGCTCCCAGACTCCGTATTACCCATCGTGCTCGGCGGTTTCCCGGTGTGGATGGTGGTGTTCACCGCGCTGTGGGCACGCGAACCCCGCCGCCGGGCCGACGCCCGGCGCGTGCTCGCCATCGTGTTGCGCTTCCGCCAGGCCTGACACCCGAGGGGGCACCGCCCGGCGGTGCCCCCACGCAGGCTCAGCGGGAGACGTGTTCGGCCAGGCCCGCCACGGTCGGGTGGTCGAACACCGCGACCAGGCGGACGTCCACGCCCAGAGCCCGGCGCATCCGGGACACGATCCGGTTGGCGACCAGGGAGTGGCCGCCCAGGGCGAAGAAGTCGTCGTGGCGGCCCACCGACTCCACGTCCAGGACTTCGCGCCAGATCTCGGCGATCGCGGACTCGGTGTCGGTCAGCGGGGGTTCGACGGCCGACGAGCCGCGCGGCTGGGACACCAGGGCCGCCCGGTCCACCTTGCCGTTGGGCGTGAGCGGCAGGACCGGCAGCTCGACCCACACGTCCGGCACCAGGTACTCGGGCAGCACGGTCGCCACCCGCGCCCGCACCCCGTCCAGCGGCCCGGACAGCACCAGGAACGCCTCCAGCCGCCGGGTGTCGGCCCGGTCCCCGGTGGCCACCACGACGGCGTCGCGCACGGCCGGGTCGTCGCGCAGCGCGGCCTCGACCTCGCCCGGTTCGACGCGGTAGCCGCGCTTCTTGACCTGGCCGTCGATGCGGCCCAGGAACTCCAGCCCGTCGGGCGTCTCGCGGACCAGGTCGCCGGTCGCGTACAGGCGGGCGCCGGGCACCCACGGGTCGGGCACGAACCGCTGCGCGGTCAGCGCCGGGTCGCCGACGTAACCGCGCGCCACGCCGTCGCCACCGGCGAACAGCTGACCTTCCACCGCGGGCTGGAGGTTCTCGTCCAGCACCCGCACGTACGTCCGGTTCAACGGCGTGCCGATGGGCACCGACCCGTCGACCGGCCGCACGTCGTGGAAGGTGGTGAACGTCGTGACCTCGGTCGGCCCGTACCCGTTGACCAGCCGGCACCCCGGCACGGCGGCCAGGAACCGGCGGGCGTGCGCGGCGGACAGCACGTCCCCGCCGACCACGACCTGCCGCAACCCCTCCAGTGCCGCCACGCCCTCGTCGACGACCAGGTGGAACAGCCCGGTCGGGAAGAACGCCGTGGTCACGCCGTGCGACCGCACCAGGTCGCCGATCTCGGCCACCGACGCCTTGCCGGCGGGCGCGACGACGAGCCGGCCGCCATTGGCCAGCGCGCCCCAGATGTCGAAGGTGGCGGCGTCGAAGGACGGCGAGGACAGGTGCAGCATGGTCTCGGCGTCCAGCGACACGCACCCCGGCTTGCGCACCAGCCGCACGATCCCCTTGTGCGTGACCGCGACCCCCTTGGGCTTGCCGGTCGAGCCCGAGGTGAACATGACGTAGGCGAGGTCGTCCGGATGCACAGGCACATCCACCGGACCGGCGGCCTCGGGCAGCTCATCCAACAACACGACCGGCCCGGACAACCGCCCCGCCAACGCTCCTACCGTGATCACAAGCGGCACATTGTCGGTCCCCCGTGAGATCATGGAACCGGGGGCCGGAGGCCGCACCACCGCCCCCAACATGAACTCCAGCCGAGCAGCCGGGTACTCCGGGTCCAGCGGGACGTAGTGGCCACCGGCCTTCAACACCGCCAGCGCAGCCAGCACGAACTCCGCCGACCGGTGCAGGAACACACCGACCGGGTCGCCCGGCCGCACACCGGACGCGATGAGCCGGGCCGCCAGCCCGTTGGCCAGGGCGTCCAACTCGCCGTAGGTCAGCGACCGCTCGGCGGACACGACGGCGACGCGAGAGGGGTGGGCGGTCGCCGCTGCGGCGACCAGGGTGTGCACGTTCATTTCTGGTCCTCGACGGAAGGGAGGTCGGTGATGACGTCGGTGGTCAGGAAGTCGAACCCGGTGCCGTGCAACAACTCGTCCGCCACACCCGCGAAGTCCGGGTCGGAGGAGTCGAGCTGAGTCCACAGCCCGGCCAGGCGCACGCGGGCGGACGCGCACGCGATGTCGGCCAACAAGGCGGTCTCGGGGGAACCGACACGGGCCAGCACCACGGCCATGCCCAGCAGCTCCCGAGCGATGCCGCCCAGCGTGATCACAGTCCGCTGCCGCGCCATCAGCTCGGACCGCTCACAACCCGCGGTCAACCGCGAGCACACCGCCCCGAGCCGCGCGGCCTCGTCGACCAGCACCCGGAAGTGCTCTCGGCACCGCGGCGGCAGCGCAAGATAGTCCACAGTGGACTCAAAGGCGCCCGGAGCCCCGGAGTACCAGGCCTCCAGACCGGCCTCGGCGGACCAGTAGTCCAGCAGGAAGTCCACCCCGCCCGCCACGCGCAGCCCGCGCGCGTCCCGCACGAACCGCTCCACCGGCAGCGGGGGAGCACCGCGTCGGGCCTTGCTGCGCGCGGTCTCGATGCCCTCGCCGCCGAGCAGCCCCACGGTCCGGTCGATCGCCCGCCAGCACGCCAGCGAGGTCAGGTTCTTGGCCGCGGTCAGGTCGGGTCCGGTGTCGGCGCGGTCCTGCCCCAACAACCCCCACGCGACCATGCTCTCCACCAGGAACACGTCCGCCGCGGTCTCGGCGACCCGCCGCTGGATCTCCTCGTAGGAGGCCAGCGGCCGGTCGTCCATGACCCGCCGGGTGAGGAAGTTCCGCTGCCACCCCAGGCACAGCTTGGCGATGGCCAGCGACGGCGAGGCGATGATCAACGTCCGCGCCAGGGTCGCCAGCCGGGCGATCTCGGGCGCGTAACGGGCCTCGTCGACCGACGCGGGCAGCATGTTCTCCGCCGGCACCCGCACGTCGGTGAACCGCAGCACGCCGATCGGCGCGCCCTTGAGCCCCAGGAACTCCTGCGTGGTCACGACCTCGCAGCCGGGGGAGTCGGTCTCGACGAAGAAGTACCGGATCTGCCGGACCCCGTCGACCTCGACCGTGCAGGCCACGTCGAGCAGCTTGGCGAGCGGACCGTTGCCGATGAACACCTTCTCGCCGTTGACCACGTACTCGTCCCCGACTGGCACGGCGGTGGTGTGCCGGCGGTGGTTGGCCGCGCCGTTGGCCTCGGTGTCGGCGCTGCCGGACACGATCCCCGCCCGCACGTGCCGCTCGATGAGCGAGCGCAGCGGCCCGTCCTCGACGATCGGCAGGTACGAGCCGGAGCCGAACCCGTTGCCGATGGCCAGCGACCACGCCACCGCGGGCGACCAACTGGCCACGGCCTCGACCACCCGCATCGCGTTGAACGGCGACAACGCCAGCCCGCCCAGTTCCGGACCCATCAGCAGCTTGTAGAAACCGCCGTCCTGCAACGCGTCGGTCAGACCGGCCGGCAGGACACCGGTCCGGTCCAGCACCTCGGGGTCGACGTGCGCGCGGACCAGCGCGGTGACGGCGGCGACGGCCTGGTCGCCCACCGCCCGGTCGGCGGCGTCCTGGGTCGGGAAGGGACGCAGGAGGTCCCACCGCACCCGACCCAGGAACAGTTCATCGAAGAAGCCCCGCAAGGTCGGCGGCGAGGCGACGGAGGACGTCATCGTGGTGCTCCCGGAAGTAGAAGTGGCCCCCTGCCAACAGGTGCAGCGCGAACGCGCCGGTGGTGTGCCGGTCCCAGCCGGCCAGGTCGGGTTCGGCGACGGTGTCGTCGGCCCCGCCCAGGGCGGTGATGGCGCAGTCCAGGGGAGTGGTGTGGTGGTGGCGGTAGCCGGCGACGATCGACAGGTCCGCGCGCAGCGGCCCGAGGACCATCTCCTGCCACTCGGGGTCGTCGCGGACCTCGGCGGGCAGCGGCCCGAACTGCTCCTCGACGGCGGCGATCAGCCCGGCCTGGTCGAGCCGGTGGGCGGTGTCGTCGCCGACGTGCCGGTGCGGCGCCTCGTGCGCGGACACCAGCAGCCGCTCCGGCCCCGGCCGCCCGAGGTCGCGCAACGCCACCGCGACCTCGTAGGCGACCAGCGCGCCCAGGCTGTGCCCGAAGAACGCGCACGGTCCGGTGAAGTCGACTTCGGCCACGACCGCGCGCACCAGGTCGTCCATCCGCGTGTGGGACGGCTCGTCCAGACGGGTGCCCCGGCCCGGCAGCTGCACGCCCCACACCTCGACGTCGGGCAGGTCGTCGGCCCACCGCAGGAACTCGCCCGCCGACCCGCCGCTGTGCGGGAAGCAGTACAGGCGCAGCCGCGCGTCGGGGCGCTTGCGGCGGCACAGCAGCCAGGGGTTCACCGCTTGGCCTCGATCAGCTTGGCCAGCCCGGCGACGGTCGGCGCGCGGAACAGGTCCCGCACCCCCAGTTCGACGCCGAGGTCGGCGCGGACCATCCCGAGGACCCGGGTGGCCAGCATCGAGTCGCCGCCCAGCGCGACGAAGTTGTCGTCCGCGTCGACGTGCCGCAGCCCGAGGATCGCGCCGAACGCCGCCGCGAGCACCCGTTCCGTGTCGGTGAGCACCGCCTGGGCGGCTTCGCCCTCGACCTCGGGCTCTTCCTCGGCGTCGAGCCGGAACAACTTGCGCTCGAACGGGTACGTCGGCAGGGCGGTCTTGTACGGCCGCTCGGGGTGCAGCGCCGCCCAGTCCACGTCCACGCCCGCCTGCCACAGGCCGCCCAGCGCGTGCAGCAGCACGGCCGGGCCGGGCACGTCCTCGGCGGGGTGCGGCATGCTCGCCACCACGACCCGCTCCGGCGCGGACTGCTGCCGCGCCAGCCCGGACAGCGTCCGCCCGGGGCCGACCTCGACCAGGGCGAGGTCGGCGGGCAGCGCGGCCAGGGCGTCGGCGAACCGGACGGTCTCCCGGAAGTGCGCGCTCCAGAACGCCGGGTCGGTGGCCTCGTCGGCGGTGACGAACCGGCCGGTCCGGTCCGACATCCAGGGGATGACCGGCGGGTGCAGGGTGACCCCGGCGACCCGCTTCTCGAAGCCCGACAGCACCGGCTCCACCAGCGTGGAGTGCGCGGCGGTGCTGATCCGCAGCAGCCGGCCGTCCACGCCGTCCCGGGCCAGCCGCACCCGCAGCTCGTCCACTTCGGACAGCGGTCCGGCGACCACGCACTGCGCGGGTCCGTTGACCGCCGCCAGCGACAGCCCGTCCAGCAGCGGGACGACGTCGGCCTCGGGCAGCGGCACGGCGAGCATCCCGCCCGCCGGGATCGAGTCCATCAGCCGGCCGCGCTCGACGACCAGGCTCAGCGCGTCCTCCACGGACAGCACGCCCGCGACGGCCGCCGCCGCGTACGCGCCCAGGCTGTGCCCGACCACGGCGGCCGGCCGGATGCCCCACGACACCCACAGCTTGGCCAGCGCGTACTCCACGGCGAACACGGCCGGCTGGCCGACGCTCATCGTGGCCAGGCGCTCGGCGTCGCCCCGGAACACCACGTCCCGCAGGTCGATCCCGGGCAGCACCAGGTCCGCGCACCGGTCGAACTCGGCGCGGAACACCGCCTCCCGTTCGTAGAGCTCCCGCCCCATGCCGACGTGCTGCCCGCCCTGACCGGGGAACAGGAACGCCACTCCGGGCGCGCGGTCCGGCACGGGCTTGCTCGCGAGCCGCTGGAACTGTGCGGCAGCGTCGGCGGTGTCTTCGGCGACCACGAAACCGCGGTGGGAGAACGACTTCCGCCCGGTCTGAAGTGTCCACGCCACCTCGGGCAGTGACTCGCCGGCGCCGGCGGGGTCGCCGAGGTGGGCGGCGAGCCGAGCACCGGCCTGGGCGACCGCGTCGGCACTACGAGCGGACACCGGCAGGAGCTGGTGCCCGGTCTCGGCAACGCGCACCCGCGCGGGAGCTTCCTCCAGCACCACGTGGGCGTTGGTGCCGCCGATGCCCAGCGAGTTCACCCCGGCCCGCCGGGGTTCGTCGCCGCGCGGCCACGCCACGGCCTCCGCGCTCACCCGGAACGGCGTCGAGTCCAGCTCCAGCATCGGGTTGGGGGAGCGGAAGTGCACGGTGCCGGGGACCAGTTCGTGGTCCAGCGCCAGCACGGCCTTGATGAACCCGATCACCCCGGCCGCCGCGTCGGTGTGTCCGATGTTGGTCTTCACCGACCCGAGTAGGCAGAACCCGGTCTCGTCCACCGCGAACGCCTTGGCCAGCGCCCGCACCTCGATGGGGTCGCCCACGGGCGTGCCGGTGCCGTGCGCCTCGACGTACCCGATCGACGCCGGGTCGACGTCGGCCAGCTCCAGCGCGGCGCGCACGGCGGCGGCCTGCCCGTCCACGCTGGGCGCGGTGAAGCCGACCTTGCCCGCGCCGTCGTTGTTCACCGCCGACGCCAGGATGACGGCGTGGACGCGGTCGCGGTCGGCGAGGGCGTCATCGAGACGTTTCAACGCGACCACGCCCGCGCCGTCCGAGGCCACGGTGCCCTGGGCCGACGCGTCGAACGCCCGGCAGTGCCCGTCCGGCGCGATGATCCCGGACTCGGGCTCCTCGACGGGGAACGGCACGTGCAGCGTGATGCCCCCGGCCAGCGCCAGGTCGCACTCGCCGGCCAGCAACGCCTGCGCGGCGGTGTGGATGGCCACCAGCGAGGTCGAGCACGCGGTCTGGACGGTCACCGCCGGCCCGGTCAGGCCGAACTTGTAGGACACCCGGCTGGTCAGGAAGTCCACGCCGCCGGCCATCCGGAACTGGAGCTCGGAGGTGTTGGGGAACCGGTGCCGGTGCTGCCGCAGCACCTCGGAGTACCCGGTGTCGCCGCTGCCCCCGTACACGCCGATGGCGCCGTCGAAGCGGGTCGGGTCGCACCCGGCGTGCTCCAGCGCCTCCCAGGCGACCTCCAGGAACACGCGGTGCTGCGGGTCCAGCAGCAGGGCTTCGCTGGGCGCGTAGCCGAAGAAACCGGCGTCGAACCGGTCACCGCCGGCGGGTGTGCGTTCGGTCGACTCGGCGCCGGCGGCCAGGTTGGCCCAGAACCCGGCGAGGTCGGGCGCACCGGGGAACCGGCCCGCCAGGCCGACGACGGCCAAGTAGGGGCTTTCCTCGTTCATGCGGGCACCTCCTGGAGGTCGTGGTTCTTCAGGGACCGCACCGGCGAGAGCAGGGGCGGCAGGACGGACAGCGCGCACACGCCGGCGGCGAGCCACAGCACGGTGCGGATGCCCAGGGGCGCGACCAGCAGGCCGCCGATCACGGCGCCGAGCGGGAGCGTGCCCCACTCGATGAACCGCAGGGTCGCGTTCATCCGGCCCAACAGCCGCTCCGGCGTGGCCAGCTGGCGCATGGTCACGGAGACGACGTTGTAGACCACGACCCCGAGGTAGACGACGAACAACCCGAGCCCGAACGTCCACGCGTCCCCGGCGAGCGGCAGCAGCGCGGCCCCGACGGTGAACAGGACGATCGACCCGATCAGCAGCGGCCCGGCGGGCAGCCGCGCGCTGAGCTTGCCGCTGAGCACGGCCCCGATCAGCCCGCCGGCGTTGCCCACGGCCAGCACGACGCCGATCGCGGTGGCCCCCAGGTGCAGGTCGTCGGCCGCGAACACCACCTGCAACGCCAGGACGGCGGCGAAGGCGAAGTTGGCGGCGGCGTCGGCCAGCGCCAGGGGCCGCAGCACGGGGTGCCGGAGCACGAACCGGACGCCCTCGCCGATCTCCTTGCCCAGGCCCTGCCGCTCGGCCACCGGGGTCGCGGTGTCGCGGCCCTTGACGAACAGCAGCAGGACGAACGACCCGACGTAGCTCAGGGCGTCCACCAGGATCGCCACCGGCGCGGTGACCAGCGCGACCAGCGCGCCACCGGCGCTCGGCCCGGCGAGCTGGGCGAAGGACCGGGAGCCCTCCAGCTTGGCGTTGCCGTCGGCGAGTTGGTCGTCGGAGAGCAGCACGGGCAGGTAGGACATCTGGGCCACGTCGAAGAACAGCGTCCCCAGGCCGACCACGAACGCCACGACGAACAGCAGCGGCAGGGTCAGCGCGTCCAGCAGGTAGGCCACCGGCACCGCGCCGAGCGCGATGGCGCGGGCGGCGTCGGAGATCAGCAGCACCGGACGCTTCTTCATGCGCTCGACCCAGGCCCCGGCGGGCAGGCCGAACAGCAGGATGGGCGCGTACTCGGCGGCGGCCAGCAGGCTGACCTGCGCGGCGGACGCGTCGAGCAGCAGCAGCGCGGCCAGCGGCAGGGCCAGCAGCGTGATCTGCGTGCCCAGCAGGCTCAGGGTCTGCGCGTAGAACAGGTTGCGGAACCCGAGCAGTCGCATCACGGTCACCGGAACTCCCGCAGGCTCTTGGGGCGCATGTCGGTCCACACGGTCCGGATGTGGTCCAGGCACGCGGTCTTGGTGCCCGTCACGCCGGCGGAGACCCAGCCCGGCGGGAGCGCCCGGTCGGCGGGCCACAGCGAGTACTGCTCTTCGTCGTTGAGCACGACCGTGTAGTGGCGGTCGTCGTTGTCCTCGAACATGTTCCGGGTTTCCTTCAGCGTCGGCGCGGCCGGCGCGGGCGGGGCCGGGTACGCAGGGAGGTGGGTTCCTCGCCGCCGGACAGGTGCCGGGCCAGCGAGGCGATCGTCGGGTACTCGTAGAGGGTCACCATCGGCAGCGCGCGGCCGAGCAGGTCGCGCAGGCGGCGGTGGACCCGGGCGAGCGTGAGCGAACTGCCGCCCAGCTCGAAGAAGTTGTCGTGCACGCCGACCCGGTCCAGCTCCAGCGCGTCCTGCCACACGGCGGCCAGGTCGCGCTCCAGGTCGGTGCTCGCTTGCACCGACGTCGGCGCGGTGAACGTGGGCGCGGGCAGGGCCTTCTCGTCGACCTTGCCGTTGGCGTTCAACGGGATCGACCGCACCGCGACGAACGCGCCGGGCACCAGGTGCACGGGCAGCCGGGTGGAGAGGTGGTCGCGCAGGTCGTCCGGAACTTTTGGCACCACGTAGGCGACCAGCCGCTCGTCACGGGCGACCACGACGGCGTCGGTGATGTCGGGGTGCGCCGACAGCGCCGCCTCGACGTGACCGGGCTCGATCCGGTAGCCGCGCACCTTGAGCTGCTTGTCCAGGCGCCCCAGCACTTCCAGCTGCCCGTCCGCGCGCCACCGGGCGCGGTCGCCGCTGCGGTGCAGGCGCGCGCCGGGCACGAACGGGTGCGGCACGAACCGGTCGGCGGTGAGGTCCGGGCGACCCAGGTAGCCGCGCGCCAGGCAGTCGCCGCCCAGGTAGAGCTGGCCGGGGACACCGACCGGCACGGGTTCCAGGTCGCCGTCGAGCACGTAGGCGGTGACGCCGGGCAGGGGCCGGCCGATGGTGACCGTGCGGTCGTCCAGCGGGGTGGCGGTGGCGTTGACCGTGGTCTCGGTGAGGCCGTAGCAGTTGACCAGCGGCACACCCACCTCGTCCTGCCAGCGCCGGAGCGTGTCCGGGTCCACCGGTTCCGCGCCGATGGAGACCATGCGCAGCGTCGGCGCCGGGTTCCGGCCGTCGGCCCAGGCGCGGTGCGCCCACTGCCGCCAGTTGCTGGAGGTGAGGATCGTGAAGGTGATCCGGTGCTCCCGCATGAGGTCGGTGAGGTTCTCGGGACCGGGCGCGGGGTCGGGCGCGAGGACGACGCACCCGCCGGCGGTCCACGTCGGGTACAGCTCCTCGGCGGTGATGTCGAAACCCGCGTTGGCGAACTGGAGGACGCGCTCGTCGGCGGTGTGGCCGTAGTAGTCGACCATCGACAACGCCATGTTCGCGAGCGCCCGGTGGTTGACCGCGACTCCCTTGGGCTCCCCGGTCGACCCGGACGTGAACAGCACGTACGCCAAGCTGTCCGGGTGTGTCGTACCGGCGTGGGAGAATGACCCCCGGGGGCGCTCCGCCGCGATTGTCGTACCCCCGTGGGACAATGGAGACGGGGGCCGGAGGCCGCCGGGCGGCACCACCGCGACCTCGGCCGGCAGGCGGTGGGCCAGGTCCGGCGCCGAGACCACTGTGGACACCCCGGCCGCCTCGATCACCCGCTCCAGGTAACCCGGCGGATGCGTCGGGCTCAGCGGCAGGTAGGCCGCGCCGGACTTCAAGACCGCCAGCAGCGAAGTGATCAGGTCGATCCCGCGCGGCATCAGCACACCCACGACCTCGTCCGGCCGCACGTCCAGGGAAGCGGCCAAGGCGTCGGAGCGAGCATCCAGCTCGGCGTAGGTGAGAACGTCACCTTCACCCTCCAGCGCCGGCCGAAGCGGAAACGCGAGGGCCGAGCGGCGGAACAGCTCGTGCACTGGCAGGTCCGCAGACCGGGCGGGCGCGGTCTCGTGCCACTCGCCCAGGACCACCGCCGATTCGGCGTCCGAGAGCAGCGGGAGTCGCCGGACCGGGGTGTCGGGTGCGGCGACCCCCGCCGTGAGCAGTCGCGTGAACTGCTCGCCGAGCCGGTGCGCGGTGGGTGCGTCGAACAGCTCGGTGCTGTAGGTGAGCACGCCGATCAATCCTTCGGGCGTGCCCTGCACGGTCAGGTCCAGGTCGAACTTCGCCGTCGTGGGCAGCGGCGTGCGCAAGGACGCGGTCAGGCCGCGGAACCGGGGCTGGGCCAGGGGAGCGGGGTCGGCGCTGAAGATCGTCTGCACCAGCGGGGTGTGGCTGGGCGAGCGGTCCGCGCGGACCAGGTCCACCAACCGGTCGAACGGCACGCCCTGGTGGGTCACCGCGTCCAGCACGGACGCCCGCACCCGCCCCAGCAGCTCGCCGAAGGTGGGGTCGCCGGACAGGTCCACCCGCACCGGGACGGTGTCCACGAACATCCCGATCAGCCGGTCCGCCTCGGGCAGCGCCCGGTCCGCGACGGGCGTGCCGAGCAGCACCTCCGGCGCACCGGTCAACCGGCCCAGCAGAGCCGCGTACGCGGTCATGAGCAGCATGAACGGGCTGGCGCGGTGCCGGGCGGCGGCGGCCACGACGTCCGGGACGGCGAACACGTGGGTCGCGCCGGCGGTGCCGCGCACGGCGGGTCGGGGCCGGTCGGACGGGAGGGTCAGCACGTCCGGCGCACCGGCCAGGTACTCGCGCCACCAGTCCAGGTCCTGCTCGCGCTCCCACGTCCCCGAGGGCACCGGCGCGGGCTCGATCGCCGCGTACAGGTTGGCCAGCTCGTCGAACAGCACGTGCAGCGACTGCCCGTCGGACACGATGTGGTGCGTCGCCACTCCCAGCAGGTGCTCGTCGGGACCGATCCGCACGACGGTCGCCCGGAACAGCGGCCCCCGGGCCAGGTCGAACGGGCGCTCGGCCCACTCGTCCACGTACCGGCAGGCCTCGGCGAAGCTCCCCGAGACCACGGGCAGCGGCACCTCGGCCGCCGGGAGCACCTGCGCGACGGGCTCGCCGTCGACGACGGGGAAGACCGTGCGCAGGGCTTCGTGCCGGGCGACGACCCGGGTGAAGGCGTGCCGCAGGGCGGGCAGGTCCAGCGGCCCGGTCAGGTGGACCGAGCAGAAGACGTTGTAGAGGGGGCTGCCGGGGTGGAGTTCGTCCACCAGCCACAGCCCGCGTTGGGCGGCCGACAGCGGCGTCGTGGTCCGGGGTTGCGCGCTCACTCGAGGGGTCCTTCCGCGATGACTGCGGCCAAGACTGCGGCGCTGCGGCCGATCGGGTAATCCGGGCGGACCCGGAGCACCTCGCTTGCCCTGCGGCGGCGGTCGTGTTAACGCGCGAGGGGATCAGTGGGTAGTTCTGCCCATACCGGTATTCGCGCGGCGGCGCGATGGTTGACCGGCTGAAATCGCCGGTGGTTGTCCATCGGCCTATCAGGTGACTTCTTTGGGGGAGACCTGTGAGTGGAGTAACCGTGCAGGGGCCGGTCGAACGGGGCCGCAGCCCGCGGTGGGTGGAGGTGCCCGGCGGTGGCACGCGGACGTTCGGCACCTGTGCGTGCGGGGAGTGCGCGTGGGACCTGCCGATCGACGGCGAGCCCGACTTCCGGGGCGCCGTCGCCGCGGAGGGCGGCGTCTGGTGGATCACCAACCTGTCCGACGCCGAACCGTTGTTCGTCGCCGACGTCGACCACCCCGGCGAGGCGACCGCCGTGCGGCCGGGGGAGCGGGTGCCGTTCGGGTTCGACATGGCGATCGTGACGCCCGCCCGCCGCCCCGGCCGCGTCTCGGTGACGGTGTTCGCCGCCGTGACCGACGTCGAGCCGCCGGCGGCGCGGCGGTGCCCGGCGATCCGGCCGGAGGCGCCGCAGCTGGACCCGGACGCCCGCTACTCGGCCGTGCTGGCGGCGCTGTGCGAGCGGCGCGGGCCGGTCGCGCCCACGTCGGCCGACATCGCGGCCCGGCTGCGGATGAGCCCGCGGGCCGTGGACGCCCACATCGACTACCTGGTGCGCAAGCTGGAGATCCCGGAACCGGCGATCCGCCGGACCGGCTGGAAGCGCATGGCCCTGATCGAGCACGTCCGCACGCACGGCCTGTCCGGCGCGGGGCAGTTGGCGAGGACGGCGTGATCCACGAGGTCTTCCGAACCCGAGCCAACGAACGGCCCGATGCGATCGCCCTGGTGCACAGCGGCGGCAAGGTCACCTACGCCGAGCTGGACCGCATGTCCGACGAGATAGCCCTGGAACTGAGCGCGGCCGGTGTCGGCAAGGGCAACGTGGTGCCGGTCGTGCTGCCGGTGTCGCCCCGGCTGGTGGCGACGCTGCTGGCGGTGCTGAAGTGCGGCGCGGCCTACGCGGCGCTCGACCCGGCGTGGCCGGCGGAGCGGTTCCGGCGCATCGAGGAGCTGTTGCCCGAGCAGGTGTGGGTTCCTCACCGGGGGAAGAACCCGCCGCCGCTGGTGGACGAGACCGCGGCGATGGTGTTCTTCACCTCCGGCAGCACCGGCGAGCCCAAGGCGGTGGTGTCGCCGCACGAGGCCACCATCCGGCTGTTCCAGGACTGCACGTTCGCGACCTTCGACCACACCACGGTGATGCCGCAGGTCTCCGCCGTGCCGTGGGACGCGTTCGCGTTGGAGCTGTGGGGCGTGCTGCTCACCGGTGGGACATGCGTGCTGGTCGAGGATCGGCCGCTGCTGCCCGGTTCGCTGCGGGACCTGGTGTCCCGGCACGGCGTGAACACGCTGTTCCTGACCACCTCCCTGTTCCAGCTGGTGGTGGAGGAGGACGTGGACGCCTTCGCCGGGCTGCGGACCGTGATCACCGGCGGGGAGAAGCTGTCGGCGTGGCACGCGGGGCGGTTCCGGGCGGCGCGGCCGGAGGTGCGGCTGGTCAACGGGTACGGGCCGGTGGAGAGCGCGGTGTTCGTGCTGACCCATGACGTGACCGACCTCGACGGCGAGGTCCCGCTCGGCCGTCCGGTCACCCGGACCTCGGTGCACGTGGTGGCCGAGGACGGCCGGGAGTGCGCGCCCGGCGAGGCGGGTGAGCTGGTCGTCGCCGGGGACGGGCTGGCGCTGGAGTACCTGGGCGATCCCGCCCTGACGGCGGAGAAGTTCACGTGGCTGGCGCTGGGCGGGTCGCGCGTGCGGGTGTACCGGACGGGGGACCGGGGGAGTGTGGACGCCGAGGGTGTCTTCCACTTCCACGGTCGGCAGGACCGGCAGGTGAAGGTGCGGGGGCACCGGATCGAGCCCGCCGGGGTCGAGCACGTCGCCGCTGGGGTGGCCGGGGTGCGGCGGTGCGTCGTCGTGCCGGTGCCCGACGAGACGGGCGCGTGCCGGGCGTTGGCGTTGTTCTACGCCGGGGACGCGGCGGAGGACGTCGTGTCGGCACGGCTGCGGGCCGACCTGCCCGCCTACTCCGTGCCGGACCACGTGGTGCGGGTACCGGTCTTCCCGTTGTCCGCCAACGGAAAGGCGGACACGCGAGCGCTGTTGGCCTTGCTGCCGCAAGCCCGGTCGGTCGAGGTGACGGGCGAGTCCGTGGAGGACGTGGTCGCGCGGGAGTTCGCCGCGTTGGTCGGGTCAGCCCAGCGGGACCGGTCGTTCTTCGAGCTGGGCGGCACGTCCCTGGCGGCCGTGCGGTTGTGCACCCGGCTGGGCGCGCGGTTCGGGCGGTCGGTTCCGGTGTCGAGGTTGCGGTCCACGCCGACCGTGACCGGGCTCGCGAAGTGGCTGGCTGAGCCGGTCTCCGGCAGCGTCGAGCGCGGTCCGGTGTTGACGCCGATGCAGCATTCCTTCCTTGTGCGCCACCAAGTCGCCGGTGGAGAGGACTCCTACAACCACTGCCCTCTGGTGTGGACGGTCACCGGGGACTTGGACGTGGCGGCACTCGCGGAGGCGGTGCGGGACGTCCACCGCCGGCACGGATACCTGCACGCCCGCTACACCGACGACGACGAGCCGTTGGCGGTCCCGAGTGAGGAACCGGTCGAGCTGGAACGCCTGACCGGCGACCGCGCGACCCTCGACGCCCGCCTGTCCGCGCCGCTGGACCTGGAGGCCGGGGTGCCGTGGCGGGCCGTGCTGGTGCGGACCGGTGCGGCGTGGCTGTTCGGGGTGGCGGTGCACCACATCGCGTTCGACGGGTGGTCGCGGCACCGGCTCGCGGAGGACCTGTCGGTGGCCTACCGGGCTCGGGTGCGGGGTGCCGCGCCGGACTTCGGGGCAACCGTGCCCGGACCGGCGGAGACGTCCGCCGCGGTGGATGGCCTGTCGCGGGCGGCGGACCTGGAGGGGCAGCGGGCGTTCTGGACCGCTGAGCTGGCCGGGATGCCGGATCTGGTGTTGCGACCGGGCGACGGCGGACCGGATCACGTGGTGGAGCATCCTGTCGCGGTCGGTGCTGTCGACCGCATCGCGCGGGAGAGGGGGACCAGTCGGCTGGCCGTGCTGGTGGACGCGGTCGCCCAGGCGGTCGCCGCGCACACCGGGCAGGCGGAGTTCGGGATCGGCGTGCCGGTCACGCAGCGGTCCACCGAGGCGTTGGAGCGGCCGGTGGGGTGCCTGATCGACACGGTGTGCGTGCGGGTGGGGCCGGGCCGGTCGTCGGCGGAGGCCGTCGCGGGGGCGCTGGCCCACGCGGACCTGCCGTTCGCCGAGGTGGCGCGGCTGCACGGTCCCGTGCGGACTGGTCGGCACCCCCGCTACCAGGTGATCGCGGCCGTGCAGGACTCGCCGGAGCCGGTGCTGGAACTGCCGGGCTGTCGCGTGGAGTGGCACGACGAGCCGACGCCGCCGCTGGCGGAGTTGCAGGTCGAGCTGGTGGCCCCGGCCGGCGGCGCCGCGCGGCTGCGGGTGAGCCGCGACCCGGACCGGGTGGACGCCGGGGTGGTGTCCGCCGTGTCGGCGATCGTGCTGGGAGCGCTTACCGGTCGGTGATCACTTTATTCCCTATTGCTTCAGTGTGGACTGGAATAAATCCTGCTTCGCGGCTTTGGTCACAGGGCGCGTTCGGCCTTTCCGCAACAACGCGGACTGCCGGGCTGTGAGCTTCCCTCGACCTAATGAACCGCTGCACGTGCGACCACGTAGGCCGACCGACACGCGCACGCGCCGTTGCCGACCGGATGAATATGCGCACTCGGCCGCAACCTGCGCGGGTGGTGTTGCGCTCCGTCACCCGTCCTTGCTGTCCGTCACTGTTAGCTTGCGGAGTGCGAGGAAAGTCCGATTAGGACACGGACCAGTGATGGAGGTTTCGCCGATGAAACGCTTCACGACCGCACTGCTCGGCACGGTGGCCGCCACGGCGCTCACCGTTCCGCTCAGCCCCGCCGCCCACGCCGCCGTGGGCGAGGTCGTCGTCTACACCGCCGAGATCGTCGAGCTGGCGGTCTTCGAGAACCCGCGCGGCTGCTACGCCATCCCCGAGGGCGCGCACGTGCTGATCAACCGCACCAACAAGGAGGTCCAGGTCTTCGGCGTGCCCGACTGCGGCGGGCCGTTCCCGACCCCGCCGATCTGGGTGGTCCAGGAGAACTACGGCGGCCACGTCCCGCCCGCCGCGGCCAGCTTCAAGGTGCCGTGAGCCGAGCGGCTGGTGACAACGCATCCCGACGTCGTGGAAAGGGCGCACGTGTCCGTGGACCTGGTTGTCGTGGGTGTCGGGTACGTCGGGCTCCCGCTGGCCGCCGCCGCCGGCGCCGCCGGCCTGTCGGTGGTCGGCTACGACACCTCGCGGGCCGTCGTCGATTCCCTCCAAGCCGGTCGGTCGCACATCCCCGACGTGTCGCGGGCCGAGCTGTCCGTCCTGCGCGCCAACGGGTTCACCGCGACCACCGACCCGTCGGTGATCTCCCGCGCGGACACCGTGGTGATCTGCGTCCCCACCGGTCTCACGCCCGACGGCGAACCGGACCTGTCCGCGGTCCGGGCCGCCGCGGCCACCGTGTCCGACCACCTGCGGCCCGGCACGCTGGTGGTGCTGGAGTCCACCAGCTTCCCCGGCACCACCGACGAGGTCGTGCGGCCGGTCCTGGAGCGGCGCGGCCTGGTGGCCGGTGAGGACTTCCCGCTGGCCTACTCGCCCGAGCGCATCGACCCGGGCAACCGGCGCCACGGCGTCCGCACCACGCCGAAGGTGGTCAGCGGGCACACCCCGTTGTGCGCCAAGCACTGCGCCGCGTTCTACGGCCGGTTCGTCGACACCGTCGTGGTGGCCAAGGGGACGCGCGAGGCCGAGATGGCCAAGCTGCTGGAGAACACCTACCGGTACGTCAACATCGCCCTGGTCAACGAGATCGCGGTGTTCTGCGACCGGCTCGGGCTGGACGTGTGGGACGTGCTGCGCTGCGCGGCCACCAAACCGTTCGGCTTCGCCCCGTTCACGCCCGGACCCGGCGTCGGCGGCCACTGCATCCCCGTCGACCCCCGCTACCTGCTGGACAAGGCCCGCCGCGAGGGGGCGCGGCTGGGTGTGGTCGAGGCGGCCCGGCAGGTGGACACCGCGATGCCCGGCTACCTGGCCGGGCGCGTGGCCCGGCTGCTCGGGGAGGCGGGCAAGCCCGTCGCGGGGGCGCGGGTGCTGCTGCTCGGCGTGTCCTACAAGGCCGATGTGCCCGACACCCGTGAGTCGGCGGCGCTCCGGGTCGCGGACGAGCTGACCGCGTTGGGCGCCCGGATCTCCTACCACGACCCGGTCGCGGGTCCCGTGCCTCGGCTCGGGCCGCCGGTGACCGACCTGGACTCCGCTCTGCGCGAGTGCGACGCGACCGTCCTGCTGGTCCCGCACCGCGGCTACGACCTGGGCCGGCTGGCCCGGAGCGCACGGCTCCTGCTCGATGTGACGGGACGCGTTCCCGGAGGGGAGGTCGAGCGCTTGTAGTGCCCAGCCGCGCCCGGGGGTGACGTCCCCGGGCGCGGCACCGACAAGCAACTCGCGTAGTGAATGGAGTGTGCAGGGATGACCACTGCTGTCAAGAACCAGCGCCTGGAGAAGCGGTTCGAGAAGTGGGACGTGGACGGTGACGGCCTCATCGAGCGGTCCGACCTCGAGGCGGAGGCGCAGCGGATCCTGAAGGCCTTCGGGGAGAGCCCGTCCTCGCCGCAGGGGCGCGCGGTGATCGACTCGTTCGTCGGCACGTACGAGTACCTGGCCGACAAGGCCGGTGTCGGTGCGGCCGGCGGCCTGGACCGGGAGAAGTTCCTCCGGGTGATCGAGACGGAGGTGTTCCAGGGCGGTGACGCCGGGTTCGCGCGCGTGGTGCGGCCGATGATCCAGGCCATCCTCAACGTGTGCGACACCGACGGGGACAACGAGATCAACCCGTCGGAGTTCGCTCGCTGGATGGGTGCGGTCGGGGTCGACGCGGCGACGGCGAAGTCGGCGTTCTCGCAGGTCGACGTGAACGGCAACGGCTCGCTGACGGTGGACGAGCTGGTCGGCGCGGTGAAGGCCTACCACTTCGGCACGCTGGACGCCGAACTGCTGGGCTGAGCGCGGTGGAAGCGGGGTCCCGGGCGCGACCGGGACCCCGCTTCGGCGTGCCTACCGGGCGAGCAGGTCGCGGATGGTCTTCACGACCAGCGCGGGGTCTTCCTCGGCCATGAAGTGCCCGCAGCGGACGGTGTCGTGGTCGAGGTCTTCGGCTTGCCGCGCCCAGATGGCGCGGGCGTCGAAGCCGAGGAGCGCGCCCCAGTCCTGCTGGCGGACGGCGACCGGCATGCGCAGCGGGGTGTCCCGGTCGGCGGTGTCGTCCTCGACGTCCACCGTGGCCGAGGCGCGGTAGTCGGCGACGATCGACGGCACGGCCGCGCGGGACCGGCGCAGGTACTCGGCGCGGACGTCGGGCGGGATGGCGGTGGGGTCCTGGGTCCAGACGTCGAGGAAGTGGCCGAAGAAGTCGTCCGGCGCGGCGGCGATGAGCCGTTCGGGCAGGCCCGGGGGCTGGGCCATGAGGAACAGGTGGAAGCCGATGGCGGCGGTCGTGCCGTGCAGGACGTCCCACATGTCCAAGGTCGGCAGGACGTCCAGGGCGGCGAGGTGGGTCACCCGTTCGGGGTGGTCGAGGCCGGTGCGGACGGCGACCAGCGCGCCCCGGTCGTGGCCGACGACGGCGAACCGGTCGTGCCCGAAGGCGGCGGCGACCTTGACGACGTCGGCGGCCATCGTGCGCTTGGCGTAGGTGCGGCCGGTGTCGGCGGGTTTGTCGCTGTCGCCGTAGCCGCGCAGGTCGGGGGCCAGGACGGTGTGGTCGGCGGCCAGGTCGGCGGCGACGTGCCGCCACATCAGGTGGGTCTGCGGGAAGCCGTGCAGGAGCACCACGGGGGTGCCCTGGCCGCCTACCGCGACGTTGAGCTCGACGCCGTCGCCGACCGGGACGCGGTGCTGTTCGAATCCGTTGATCTGCATGTCACCACGGTGGCGGGGGCCGCTGAGCGCCCGGTCAGCGGTGACTGAGCACTAGGGTGGCGCGGGTGGGGTCGGTGCGGTTCGGGGTGCTCGGCCCGCTGGTGGCCACCGGTCCGGCGGGGCCGGTCGCGCTGCCCGGTCCGCGTCACCGCGCCGTGTTGGCCCGGCTGCTGGTCGCTCGGGGCCGGGTGGTGCCGGTGGAGCGCCTGGTGGACGACCTGTGGGAGGTGCCGCCGGACGGTGCGGTGGGCGCGGTCCAGACGTTCGTGTCGGCGCTGCGGCGGGCGTTGGAGCCGGATCGGCCGCCCCGCGCGCCTGCGACGGTCCTGGTGACTTCGCCGCCGGGGTACGCGTTGCGCGCCGAGGATGTTGACGCTTGGCGGTTCGAGGACTTGGTCGGGTCGGCGGGGACCTCCGCTGAGCTGGGGGAGGCGCTGGCGTTGTGGCGTGGACCCGCCTACGCGGAGTTCGCCGAGCACGGGTGGGCGCGGGCGGAGGCCGGTCGGCTGGAGGAGTTGCGGCTGCTCGCGGTGGAGCGGCGGGCGGCGGCGCTGGTGGCGGAGGGTCGGGCGGCGGAGGCCGTGCCGGACCTGGAGGTGCTGGTCGAGGGGCATCCGTGGCGGGAGGAGTCGTGGCGGCTGCTGGCGCTGGCGCAGTACCACGCCGGTCGACAGGGTGACGCGTTGCGCGTGTTGCGGCGGGCGCGGGAGTTGTTGGCGGCCGAGCTGGGCGTGGACCCCGGTCCGGCGCTGCGGGCTTTGGAGTCCGACATCCTCCAGCACAACGTTCCCGCCGCCGGACCGGCGCGCGTGGGGCCGAGCCGTGCCGCCGGGCGGGCCGTGGTGCCGAGCCGTGCCGCCGACGTGGGCCGGGTCGCCGGGCGGGTCGTGGTGCCGGCTGGGGGTGGTGTGTCGGCGGGGCAGGGTGTGGAGCTGGTCGGGCGGGAGGCCGAGGTGGCCGTGCTGGAGGCCGCCGCCGGGGCCGTCGTGGACCGGCCCCGGTTGGTGCTGGTGTCCGGGGAGGCGGGCATCGGCAAGACCGCGCTGGTGGAGGCGTTCGCGGCGCGGCTCGCGCGGTCCGGGTGGACCACCGCCCAGGCGGCCAACCCCGACACCCTCGACACGCCCGCCGCGTGGCCGTGGACCCGTCTCCTGGACGCCCTCGGTGGCCCCGGACCCAGCGGGTTCGCCGACCGGTTCCACTGGCACCAGGCCGTCCTGGAGCACCTCGCCGGCATCACGCCCCTGCTGCTCGTGCTGGACGACCTGCACTGGGCCGACCCGGAAACCCTCGACCTTCTGACCGCCGTCCTCGACCACCCGATGCCCGTGCTGGTCGTCGCCACCTACCGCGACACCGATCCCGGCCCCGCGCTGACCGCGTTCCTCGGCCGTGCCGCCCGCCGCGAGCCGGCCCGGCTGCACCTGCGCGGCCTGTCCCCGGACGCGGTCGCCGACCTGGTCCGCCGCACCACCGGCCGCGCTGACGAGGCCGACACGGTCCACCGGCGCAGCGGCGGCAACCCGTTCTTCGTCCGCGAACTGGCCCGCCTGCTGGCCACCGACCCCGCGCCGGACACCGTGCCCGCCGGCGTCCGCGACGTCGTGCGCCACCGCTTGGCCCAGGTGCCCGACCCGGTCGGGGCGGTGCTGCGGCACGCGGCGGTGATCGGCACCGAGGTCGACCTCGACGTCTTGGACGCCCTGTTGGGTGACGTGCTCGACGCCGTGGACACCGCCGCCGAGCGCGGTTTCCTGGTCGAGCACGCCCCGGGCCGGTACCGGTTCGCGCACGTGCTCGTCCGGGACACCCTCTACCAGGACCTGTCCGCAACCCGCCGGTCCCGCCTGCACGCCCAGGTAGCCGACGCCATCGAGGCCCTGCGCCCAGACGACGCCCCCACCCTGGCCCACCACCTGCTGGCCGCCGGCGACACCACCGCCCGAGCCGGTCGCGCCGCCCGAGCGGCGGCAGCCGCCGCGGAGGCCCGGTTCGCCCCGCACGAGGCCGCCCGCCTCTACCGGGCCGCGCTGGACCGCGGCCCGGAGTCCCGCCTGGACGTGCTGATGGGCTTGGTGCGCACCCTGGCCGTGACCGGCGACCTGCCCGGCTCGCGGGCGTACCGGGCCGCCGCACTGGACCTCGCCGCCCCGCAGGCCACCGCCAGGGTGATCACCGCCGCCGACACCCCGACCATCTGGACCACGCCCGACGACCCGGACCTGGCCCGCCGCGTCGCCGACGCCGCCGAACACGCCCTGGCCGGCGCTGCGGACGACGCCGAGCGCAGTCGCCTGCTGGCCACGATCGCGTTGGAACTGCGCAACACCGGGGGAGCGCGCGCCCGTGAGGCGGCGTGTGAGGCGGAGCGGTTGGCGCGGCGGACCGGTGACCCGGCGGTCCTCGCGTTCGCCCTCAACGCCCGGTTCATCCAGTGCTTCGAGCGTGCCGGCTTGGCCCCGCAGCGGGCGGCGATCGGGTCCGAACTGGTCGCGCTGGCCGCCGAGCACGGCTTGGTGCCGTTCGAGGTGCTGGGCCACCTAATCCTGGTGCAGGCGCACAGCGCACTGGCCGACTTCACCACCGCCGACGACCACGCTGCCCGAGCCGACCGCCTGGCGCAGGACCACCGTCTACCGCTGGTGGGTGTGTTCACCGACGGCTACCGGGCGTTGCGGGCGACCGTCGCGGGGGAGCCCGACCCGTACCCGGCCCTGGCCGCGCGCCTGTCCGGCACCGGCATGACCGGCGTGGACGTGCTACCGCTGGCCGGCCTCTGCTTCGCGGTCCAAAGTGGACGGCCGGTCGCGATCGACGTCCCCGACGACCCACCTCGCGACCTGCTCTACGAGGCCCGCGCGTGCCTGCGGGCGGTGCGGGCGATCCAGGACGGCGACCGGCCCACGATGAGCCGCCTCTACACCGACCTCCTGCCCGCGGAACACGAACTGGCCGGGGCGGGCAGCGGAATCCTCACCCTGCGCCCAGTGGCCCACTACCTCGGCGACCTGGCCACCACGTTGTTCCCGAACCGGGCCGCCCAGCACTACCGCCACGCCCTCGACCTGGCCCGCAAGGCGGGAGCGCCACACTGGATCGCCGCCGCCGAAGCCGCCCTGCGCTGACCGCCCCGCCCGCCGTGCCGCCGTGCGGTGTGGCCTCCGGCCCCCGGTTCGATCATCGCACGAGGTACCGACAGGCTCAGGCGTGGCGGTGGCGGAGCGGTGTGGGGGTCGGCGCCTCAGGCCGGTTGGAAGATCACCGCGAGTTCCGGGTTCATGCCGACCTCCGGGCCGGTGCGCGGTTCGGGTGTGGTGATCAGGATGTTGTAGTGGTTGGGGTGGTGGCAGGCGTCGAAGCCCAGGACCGTGCCGACCAGTCGCCCGTCGACCCGGACCTCGTCGCCCCGGTCGATCACCCCGGCGTTGCCGATCTCCACGAAACCCAGGAAACCCACCCGGTCGATGCGCGCGCCCGGTGTGGTGTCGGTGTGGTCCGTGGTCACCAGTTCGTGCACCTCGCCCTGCCGAACGCACCTGCTCGCGAACGGTTCCAGGCTCATGCCGCGGTCGTCGCGGCGGTGCACCAGGACCTTCACCACCCGGCTGCCCACCGCCCGCTTCGGGCCGTCCTCCAGCATCACGCGCCTTCCCTCCGGTACACCTCGTCCACCAGCGCCAGCACCTCCAGGCCCGGGTCCCGGTACGCCGGGCCCAACGCGATCGCCCGTGCGAAGTCGCGCAGCACGCCCTCGTACTCGTGCCATAGCGAACCCTTGAACTCCGGGTGGCCGGCGAGCATGTCGGCCCGCCGCACCGTCCCGTCGGCCAACCGCACCTCGACGTCCTTGACCTCGCCCGGGTACGACCAGTCCAGTTCCACCGTCGCCGACCCGGTCCCGGAAATCCCGGTCAGCTGCAACAACGCCTGCCGGTCCACGCCCTCGGCGTCCCGCACGACCTTCGCCGCCTCCAAGCGCAGCGGTCCGAGGAACACCTGCGCCAGGTCCAGGGCGTTGGGGCCGTTGTCGGCGACGCACCCGCCGCCGCTGCGCGCCATGTCCAGGTACCAGCGGTCGCGGCCGACGTGGTCCTCGATGCGTTCCAGGTACCGCACCACCACCGACTCCACCGGAGCGGCGCCGGCGAGCGACGCCTGCAACGCCACCACGTGCCGGTTGTAGCGGCGGTGGAAGGCGGTGAACAGCACCCCGCCGCGCCGGGCCAGGTCCTGCCCGTCGGCCAGTCGGGTGGCCAGCGGTTTCTCCACGCACAGGGGCAGGCCGGCGTCCAGCACGTCCCGGCCGATGGTCGCGTGGGTGTCGTTGGGCGCGGTGACGACCACCGCGTCCAGGTCGCCGTCGGCCAGCATCGCCCGGTGGTGCAGGTAGTCGCGCACGCCGTGCCCGGCCAGCACGTCGCGGTCCACGTCGCACACCGCGACCAGTTCGAACTCCGGCAGCCGCGCGATCGCCGCCAGGTAGAACCGGGAGATCACCCCCAGTCCGACGACGCCGACCCGGATCACCCGGCCGCTCGCAGGGCCGGCGCGACCGCGCGCAACTGCTCGTACAGCTCCTCCGGCAGCGGCACGCCGTGCGCCCGCCGCCACCGCGCCCGCTCTCCCTCCCACCAACCCGGGTACACCACCGGCTCACGCGGGTCGACCGGCGCGGACCCCAGCACGGCCTCGAACAACCGGCCCGCGTCCCCGCCGAACCCCGACCGCAGCCGGTCCGGCGCGATCACCAACGCCAACACCCCGATGTCGTCGTCCGCACCACCACCCACTGGCCCCAGGGAGGCACCAGGGACCAGCGCCGACAGCACCTCCACCAGCAGCCCGAGCCCGAAACCCTTGTACGCGCCCGTCTCCGGCCGCCCGCCCAGCCACAACAGCCGAGCCTCGCCCCGGTCGAACGCCGCCGGATCGGTCACCGCCGCACCGGACTCGTCGGCCAGCCACCCCTCGGGCACCTCCCGCCCCTCCCGCGCCGCCGCCCGCACCCGACCGGTCGGCACCACGGTCGTGCTCATGTCCAGCACGAACGGGTGCCGGTCGCCCGCCGGGCACGCCAACGCCAGGGGATTGGTGCCCAGCACCGGTTCCCGACCACCGGGCGGGGGAGCGATGCGCTGCCCGCCGCAGTTGGACGTCACCAGCCCGACCATCCCGTGCTCGACGGCCCGCGCCGCGTGGAACCCCGCGCACCCGATGTGCGTGGCGCCGCGCAGCGACACCAGGCCGATGCCGTGCCGCGCCGCCCGTGCCGCCGCCAGGTCCACCGCCTGCGCCGCCGACCACAGGCCCGGCGCCCGGCGGGCGTCGGCGTGGACGCACGGACCCAGGTCCGCCGTCACGACCATGTCCGCGGCCGGGTCGCACCGGCCCGAGTCCAGCAGCGGCAGGTACAGCCGGGGCAGGTTCACCACCCCGTGCGAGCTCACCCCGGTCAGGTCGCCGTGGCACAGCGCCCGCGCGGCGACCCGCGCCCGGTCCGGTGGCACCCCGCGGTCGGTGAACACCCCGGTCACGGTCGCGAGCAGGGTCGGGTAGGGCACGACGACGGTCATGTTCCTCCGTTCCGGGCGAACCGCACGACGATGTCCCGCACCACCGCGGAGAACCGGTCCAGCTCCTCCACGTCGGCGTGCTCGCCGCGCGCGTGCGCGTTGTTGGCGTGCAGGGAACCCGGGCCCAGCACCACGGTCCGGGTGTCGGGGACGTCGGCCAGCCAGATGGCGTCGCAGGTGAACGCCGGCTCGTGCGCGGGCCAGCGGGGCACGACCCCGTCCAGCAGCGGCACGTCCCGGGCGGGCAGCGCGGGCAGGCCGTGCTTGCGCCACACCAGCCGGGTGATCGCCGCCGCGTCCACGGCAGTGCGGTGGAACGGCGGCACGGTCCGGAACCGGCGGCCGAACTCCGCCAACCCCTCCACCAGGGACCGCTCCAGCGCCGAGGTCATCACCCGCGCGGACTCCGCGCTGCCGTAGGACAGGTTCAGCAGCAACTCGCCGCTGCCGTAGACCCGGTTGTGCATGCGGCCGGTGTGCAGGCCCGCCAGGCACAACTGCCCGTCGGGCACCCGCACCAGCGACGCCGCCAGGTGCTGGGCCAGGAACCCCAGCAGCACGCTCGCGTTGTGCCCGGCGTGGGGCTGGTCGTCCACCGCGTCCTCGCCGCTGACCCGCACGCTCGCGGTCATCGCGGCGGTGCAGCGCGGCAGGTAGCGCAGGCCGGTCGGCTCGCAGAACACGTTGAGCCGGCCGTGGTGGCCCGCCTCCACCAGCGGGCGGGTGCCGAACACGCCCATCGCGCCGCCCTCCTCACCGGACACGGCCTGCACCAGCACGCCGACGTCCCGTCCCACCGCCGGGTCGGCCACCGCCGCCCGCAGCCCCGCGAGCAGGGCGACCGCCGGTCCCTTCGCGTCGATCGCGCCACGCCCCCGGAACCGGGTCCCGTCGAACGACACCGGCTCGAACGGGGCCACGGTGTCCAGGTGCACGTTGAACATGACGGACGGCTCGGCCGGGCCGTACCGCAGCACCAGGCTCGGCTGGCTCTCCAGGAACCCCGGGTCCTCGGCCACGGCCTCGCGCACTACCGCCGGCACGTCCGGGCGGTCCACCGCGGACGGCGACGCCGGTCCGAAGTGGACGGTGGTGAAACCGATGTCCGCGAAGGCCTGCTGGTAGAGCCGCATCGCGTCCCACAGGCGCACCTCGGCCGTGGTCTCCAGGGGACCGGCCGTGGGCAAGCGCAGCAGTTCGAGCAGCAGGTCCCGGTCCGGCGCGATCACCGCAGCACGCCCTCCAGCGCCCGGCCCGCCGCCACGAACGACGCCGCGTCGGGCGCGCCGTCCACGCCGGGCCGCAGCGACACGTGCGGCTCCAGCGACCACGCGCCCCGGTAGCCGTGGGCGCGCAGCAGGGCGACGCAGTCGGCGACCCGCGCGGCGCCCTGCCCCGGCGGCACGAACCGGTCGCCGACCGCGTCCTTGACGTGCACGTGGACCACGTGCGGCGCCACCCGTTCCAGCAGCGCGTACGCGTCGTAGCCGTGCGGCACGCCGTTCCCGGTGTCGAACAGCACCCGCAGACCCGGCACCTCGGCCACCAGCTCCAGCACCCGGTCCGCGCGCGAGGCAGCCCACCCCGCGCAGTTCTCGTGCACCAGCACCACACCCGCCGACGCGGCCAGCTCCGCCAGCGTCGCGATCCGCGCGACCACCAGGTCCCGCCACCGCCGCTCGGCCAGGCCGTCGTTGGGGTAGGACATGATCCGCACGAACGGGGTGCCCAGCGCGCCGCAGCGGGCCAGCAGGGTGTCCAGCTCGGCCAGGTCGTCCTCGAAGGGCGCGGTGATCGGCCGGGTGAACCCGCCGATCCGCGAGGCCAGGCACACCGCCCGCACCCCGCTGTCGGACAGCGCCTTGGCCACCTCGCCGAACTCCCGGTCGCTCAGCTCGGCGACCGGCCGGTGGTCGATGGTCCGCAGCTCGATCGCCGACCAGCCCAGCTCGGCCAGCGCCGCGAGCTGACCGGGCAGGTCGGGCGCGGCCTCGTCGGTGATGCCCGCCAAGACGTTCTCATCGGCGGGCACGTGCTCAGCGGGCATGGGCCGGGACCTGGTTCTCCGCGCGCGCGGACGGCACGACCGGCTCGGCGCAGATGTTCTTGGCCACCGACAGCAGCTGCACCACGTCGGTGGCGAACGCGAAGCTGCGCGCGTGCTGGTCGCCCGACCCGTGGAACAGCTGGTAGGCCCGGATCACCCACTCGGTCAGCGAGTCGTCGCGCAGCACCTCGTGCCGCCGCAGCCCGTTGACGGTCACGGTCAGCTGCGAGTGGTCGTCGTCGGCGCTGACCGCGAAGTGCCCCACCGCCGTCCCGCGCTCGAACTCCACGGTGATCCGCCGCTCCCGCACCGGCGAGGTCAGGTCCGAGACGATCTCCGTGCGCACGCCGCTGTTGTGCCGCAACCCGACCCGCGCCCCGCCCATCCGGGCCACCACCACGTCGCCGACCACCAGGTCGAACCCGGCAGCGTGGGTCACCCGCGCGTTGCCGGCCAGCCGCAGCGCCAGCGCCACCCCGTGCGGCAGCTCCACGTCGAACGCCGTCTCGTGACTGGGCCTGCTCAGCGACCGCCGGAACCGCGGCTTGTTCTGCACGATCGAGATCGACCGCGGCTCGCCCAGCGGGCCGCGGCGCACCAGTTCCAGCAGCCGCACGGTCAACGAGCTGGTCAGCCACGGCTCCACCACGGCGATCCGCAGCCCGTGCCGGCGGCGCAGCCGCGTGATGCGGGCCAGGTCGTCGGGGTCGGCGGCCAGCGGCTTCTCCACGATCAGGTTGCGGAACCCCAGGTCCGCCAGCTGCCCGATGACCTCGGTGCGCACGGTGGGCGGCGTGCACACGTGGGCGACCGCGTTCGCGGGGTCCAGCAGCCGCGCCGCCTCGCCCACGCTCCCCGCGGTGACCAGGCCCGGCCGGTCGCCCAGGACCCGGCGCGGGTCGCACGCCACCACCGGCTCGTCCGCGAACAGCCGGGGTGCGCTCGCCCGCGCCCTGGCCAGCACCGGCAGGTGCAGTTCGGCCCCCGCCCGGCCGAGTCCCACGACGAGTGTCCGCACCATTGCACCCCTGGTGTTCCCGATAGCCACGCAAGACGTACGGAATAAACCGTGATTCCGAATTGATCCATAACGACGTTGTACGAATCCGGTCGTGCTGTCAACCGGGGTTCGCCGAGTTGACCAGGAAGAGTGAACTCGCGCGTGGGCGGAGGCTCGTGCGCACGCCTGCCATACGCTCCGAACCGTGCTTCGCGACAGCGGGGGTGAGAGCGCTGACCGTCCCTTTCTTCACCCAATCCGACACGTTTTCCCAGTTGTGGCCCATTACCCGGCGACACATTGTCGACGTGGTCCGGAACGGGAAGTATTCGCACGGCGGCAAGGTCGCCGAGCTGGAGCGCGCGCTGGCCGACTACACCGGCGCGCGGCACGTGGTCGGGGTGGGCAGCGGCACCGACGCCCTGGTCCTGCTGCTGCGGGCGTGCGGCCTGCGGCCCGGCGACGAGGTGGTGGTGCCCGCGTTCTCCTTCATCGCCACCGCGTCCTCGGTCGTGCTCGCCGGGGGACGGCCGGTGTTCGCCGACGTCGAGCCGGACGGTTACGGCCTGTCCGCCGCCTCGGTCGCCGCGGTCGCCGGCCCGCGCACCCGGTTCGTCATGCCCGTCCACCTGTTCCACCACCCCGCCGACATGGCCGCGATCAGCGCGCTGGGGCTGACCGTCGTGGAGGACAGCGCCGAGGCGATCGGCATGCGCCACGGCGGCACGCACGCGGGTCTGCTGGGCGCCGGGGGAGTGCTGTCCTTCTTCCCCACCAAGACGTTGGGGGCGATCGGCGACGCCGGCGCGGTGCTCACCGACGACCCGGCGATCGCCGAGACCGTCGGCGCGCTGCGCCACCACGGCCGCTTCGGCCACACCCTGGACAACTTCCCGGCGATCAACACCACCACCGGCGTGGTGGGCCAGAACTCCAAGATGGACGACCTCCAGGCCGCGGTGCTGCTGGCCAAGCTGGGCCGGCTGGAGGCCGACGTCCGCCGCCGCGCCGAGCTGGCCGCCCGCTACACCGAGCGGCTGACCGGCGTGCCCGGGGTGCGCAAGCTGCCCGCCGCCCGGCCGGGGGTGCGTGGCGTGTTCTACGTCTACGTCGTCGAGGTCGACCGGCGTGACGAGCTGGCCGCGCACCTGGCCGCGCGCGGGGTGGAGACCGAGGTCTACTACCCGACGCCATTGCACCTGCAACCGTGTTTCGCCGATCTCGGACACGCCCCCGGCGATTTCCCGCACGCGGAGGCCGCCTGCCGGCACGCGCTCGCTTTGCCGCTCTACCCGGATTTGCCGATCACGGCCGTGGACCGCGTTTGTGCGGAAATCACCGATTTCCTCACCGGGAGGACCGCGTGAGCATCCCGTTCTTCCCGCCCGACCTGTTCGACGCCGACGAACTGCTCGACCTGGTGCACGAGGTCGGCACCGCCCCGGAACAGCGGTTCATCCTGGGCGCGCGCACCGCCGAGTTCGAATCCGCGCTGCGCGAATCCCTCGGCGTCGCCGACGCGGTCGCCTGCGGCAGCGGGACCTCCGCCCTGACCCTGCTGCTGCACGCGATGGACGTCGGCCCCGGCGACGAGGTGGTCGTCCCCGCCTACGGCTGCGCGCCCCTGGCCGCCACGCCGTTGCTGCGCGGCGCCACCCCGGTGTTCGCCGACGTGGACCCGTGGACGATGGTCGTGGACCCGGTCGAGGTGGAGAAGCTGGTCACCGAGCGCACCAAGGTGATCATGCCCGCGCACATGTTCTCCGTGATGGCCGACATGCCCGCGCTGCGCCGGATCGCCACCGACGCCGGCGTGCGGCTGCTGGAGGACTCGGCCGTGGCCCAGGGCGGGGTGCTCGCCGGGCGGCCCGCGGGCACCTGGGGCGACGCGGGCGTGTTCTCCTTCGTGCAGGTCAAGACGTTCGGCATGCCCGGCGAGGGCGGGATGGTCGTCACGAACGACCCCGCGCTGGGCCGGACCGTGCGGATGCTGCGCAACCACGGCCAGGACGGCCGCACCCGGTTCCTGCACCACCGGATCGGCCACAACAGCCGGTTCGACGAGCTGATGGCCGCCTTCCAGCTGCGCCGCCTCGCGGGCCTGCCGGAGCGCCTGGAACGCCGGGCCGCCATCGGCGACTACTACACCGAGCGGTTCACCGGCCTGCCCGGCGTCCTGCCGCCCCCGCCGGGCCGCGACGGCCGCTGCTTCTACGTCTACTCCCTGCTCGTCGAGCGCCGCGACGCGCTGCGCGACCACCTGGCCGCCGGCGGCATCGGCTCCCACGTCTACTACCGGGCGCCGCTGCCCCGGCAGTCCGCGTTCGCCCCGCACGCGCCCGACCGCGAGTGGCCCAACGCCGAGCACGCCTGCCGGCGGCAGCTCGCCATCCCCGTGTACCCGCACCTGACCGACGCCCAGGTCGAGCACATCGCCGACGAGGTGCGCCGGTTCGCACTGGAGGACACCAGGTGACCACCCTCGCCACACCCACCACCCGCGCCTACGTCCAGCTGGCGAAGCTGGACATCGTCGACTACTACCTCGGTGTCCTGGTCGTGTGGGCGCTGCTGCCCGCCGCCCTGCGCTGGGACGGCCCGGTCCTGGGCACGATCGCCGTGTTCCTGCTCGGCGAGGTGTTCGTCATCGCCGCGATGGTCGCGCTGGACGACCTCACCGGCTACCGCGACGGGAGCGACGTCCACAACTACGCCCCCGACGACCCCAAGCGGCGGCTGGCGCGCAAACCCCTGGTCGCCGGCACCCTCACCGAACCGCAGGTGGCGCGGTTCGCGTGGATCACCGCACTGGTCGGCGCGGCGCTGTGGGCGACCGCTGTCGCCATCGCGCCCAATCGTCCACAGTGGACCGTGGTGCTGATCGTGGTCACGTTCTTCTTCGCCGTGCAGTACTCGTGGGGCATCAAGCTGAGCTACCACGGTTTCCAGGAGTTCTTCCTGGCCGGCCTGGGCTGGGCGCTCGTGCTCGCGCCCTACGGCCTGGCCGCCGGCACCTTCGACGGCAACGTCCTGGTGTCCGCGCTGCTGTTCGGCCTGGGGCCGCTGCTGTTCGGCGTCTACTCCAACACCAACGACGTCGAGGGCGACCGGCGCGTGGGAAGGCCCACCGTGGCCGCCCTGACCACCCCGTGCGGCAACCGGCGGTTCGTCGTCGCGGTGTCGGCCGTCGAGGCTGCGCTGATCCTCGCCGCGCCGTTCCTGGGTGCGCCCTGGTGGTTCCCGCTGGCCCTGCTGCCGACCATGCTGCTGCGCGTCCACCAGGTCCGCATCGGGTTCGCCGACGGCGACATCCTGCGCGCCCGGCGGCTCGGAATCCGCATCCACCGCGTCACGGTGGTCGCCCTGATCGTGGTGAACCTGCTGTGAGGCCCGACGCCGACGTGGTCGTGGTGGGCGCGGGCATCGCCGGGCTCGCCGCCGCCCACGAACTGCGCCGAGCCGGCCGGGACGTGCGGGTGCTGGAGGCCGCCGACCACGTCGGCGGGCGCATGAGGACCCTGCGCCGGGACGGGTTCCTCCTCGACACCGGAGCCGAACAACTGGCCACCCGCGGCTACACCGCCACCTGGGCACTGCTGGCCCGCCTGGGCCTGGGCCGCGCCGACGCGCCCCGCATCGGCCACCACCTCGCCGTGTGGCGCGACGGCCGCGCCCACCCCGGCCTGGCCCACCCGCTGGGCCTGCTGACCGGCGCGGGCCTGTCCCTGGCCGCCCGCCGCGAACTCGTCCGGGTGCTCGGCGGGTCGTACGACCTGGACCACCCCGAGCGCGGCCCGCACGAGACCGTCACCGCCTTCGCCGCCGCCCGCCACCCCGACCTGCTGCACTACCTGTGCGAGCCGGTGGTCGCGGGGTTCTTCGGCTGGCACGCCGACCGCTCCGCCGTCGCGCCCCTGCTGGCCCTGCTCACCTCGGTGGGCACCACCGCCTCCTGGCGCACCTACCGCGACGGCATGGACACCTTCGCCCGCGCCCTCGCCGCCGACCTCCACGTCACCTGCGGCGTCCGCGTGGACGGGGTCGTGGCCGAGCCGGACGGCGCCCGGGTGCTGTGCGGCGGCGACGAGATCCGGGCCAGGGCGGTGGTGCTGGCCGTGCCCGCGCCCGTCGCGCGCGGCCTGCACGCCAACCCGCCCGACCACGAACGCCCCTACCTGGACGCCTGCACGTTCACGCCGATCGTGAAGGTCCACCTGATGCTGGACACCCGGCCCCGGTCCCGGCCCTACGTCGTGGTCGTGCCGTCGGTGGAGAGCCCGGAGCTGTCCACGGTCATCCTCGACCACGTCAAACACCCCGGCCGTGCCCCCGCCGGCCACGGCCTGATCACCCTCATGGCGAACCCGGCGATCGCGCCCGACCTGCTCGACGCCCCCGACCACGAGGTCGTCGCCACCCTCACCGCCGCCGCCGAGCGGTTCCTGCCCGGTCTGGGGGAGGCCACCCGCGACGCCGTGGTCACCCGGTTCCGGCACGGCCTGCCCGAGGCCACCCCGCGGGCGCTGGCCCTGCGCGCCGGGTTCGTCCAGCACCTGGGCGGAGTCGTGGACTACGCCGGCGACTGGGTGGGGCTGGTGCCGTGCAGCGAGGTCGCCGTGCGCTCCGGCCGCCGCGCCGCCGCCCGCGTGCTGACCGCCGTCCCGAGGAGGCAACACGTATGAGGCCGCACGACATGGGCACCCTGTTCGACCAGGTCGCCGCCCGCCGCCCGCACACCTCCGTCGTGCTGGACCGGCCCTTCGACATCGCGCCCCACCTGGGCACCGCGTTCACCGTGGGACAGCTGGCCGCCCTGGTGCAGGAGGCCGCGGGCTGGCTGTTCGCCGCCGGCGCCCGACCCGGCGACCGGGTCGCGGTGGTCAAGCGCAACCACTACGACTACGACCTGCTGGCCTGCGCGGCCATCCGCATCGGCGCGCTGCCCGCCCTGATCGCCGGCCACCTGCCCGACGACACGCTGGAGATCCTGCTCAAGCGCCTGGAACCGGCGGTCCTGGTCACCGACCGCGCGGTGCCGCCGCACACCGCCCGGCGCGTGCTGTCGCTGGGGGAGGGGCCGTTCACGATCGACCACGTGCGCGGCGCGCCCGCACCACCGCCGTGGCGGCGCGGCGACGACGACCCACTGGTCGTCAACCACACCTCCGGCACGACCGGCGTGCCCAAGCTCGTCGTCCACACCACCACCACGCTGGTCAAGCACCTCGCCCGGTTCGAGTCGCTGCGCCTCCCGGTCGTCTCCACGCGCCGGGACGACGTGGTCGCCAACGCCTCCTCCTACGCCCACGGCCGCACGTTCTGCTGGACCGGCACCGTGTTCTGCGCCCAGCCGCGCAAGATCGTGCTGCTCAGCGACCCCGCCAACGCCCGCGAGGTGCTCGGCGCCCACCAGCCGACCGTGCTGGAAGCACTGCCCTCCGCTTACGTGCGCTGGCAGCCCCTGGCCCGCACCCGGGACAACCCGTTCCGCCGCGTCCGGCTGTTCATCAGCACCTACGACGCCATGCACCCGCCGACCATGCGCACGCTGCTCACCGCGTCCCGGCACAAGCGCCCGCTGTGGATGCAGGGGTGGGGCCAGACCGAGACCGGTCCGCTGACCTTCCGCTTCCTCACCCGCGCCGCCGCCCGCCGCGAACCCACCGCCCGCGACCTCGGCCGCCCGGTGCCGCTCAAGACCCGCCTGCGGGTGGTGGACCCGCTGACCTTCACGCCCGTGCCGCGCGGGACGCCCGGCCTCGTGCTGGTCCGCACCGCCGCCCGCTGCGTCGGCTACGTCGGCGAGCAGGACCGGTGGCAGGCCAAGCTCGCCGGCCGCTGGTGGAACACCGGCGACCTGGCCGTGCGCACCCGCTCCGGGAAGGTGCTGCTCCTGGACCGCGAGGTCGACACCGTGCCGGGCCTGAGCTGCCTGGAGGTCGAGGACGTCGTGGAGGACCGGCTGCCCGAGGTCGTCGAGTGCGTCGTGCTGGGCGCCACCGGACGGCCGCCGCTGCCCGTCGTGGTCACCTCGGACGGCCTGCTCGACCCGGCCCGCTGGTGGTCCGCCGTGGCCGACCTGCCGCCGCTGTCCTCCCCGCGCGTCCTGCGCTGGGACGACGTGCCGCGCACCGCCACCGGCAAGGTCCGGCGGCTGGAACTGCTCACCCGGCTCGTCGGGCCGGCCGAGACCCACGGAACGGGACGGTGGACGTGACCGCGACCGGGTACGTGTTCGACAACCACCGCCTGCACGCCGGCGAGCAGCACCGGTGCCTGGCCGCCGCCTACGACCCGATCACCTTCGCCCGCCTCGCCCAGACCGGCGTTCGCAAGGGCTGGCGGTGCCTGGAGGTCGGCGCGGGCGGCGGCAGCGTCGCGCACTGGCTGGCCCTGCGCTCGGGGTCCGTGCTGGCCACCGACCTCGCGCCCGAGCACATCGCGCCCGCGCCCGGCCTCACCGCCACCCGCCACGACGTGGTCGCGGACCCGCTGCCCGAAGGCGAGTTCGACCTGGTCCACGCCCGGCTCGTGCTGCGGCACCTGCCCGAGCGCGACGACGTCCTGGCCAAGCTCACGGGGGCGCTGCGCCCCGGCGGGTGGCTCCAGGTCGACGAGTTCGACAACACCTACGCGCCCGTCCTGCTCGCCCCCGACGCCGACGCGGCCCGCCTGTACGAGAAGTTCCTCGCGGCCAAGGACGAGGTGTTCGCCGACGCGGGCGTGGACGGGGCTTACGGCCGGCGGGTCGCCGCGGCGATGACGGCCGTCGGACTGGTCGACGTCGACCCCGTGCCGGTGGTCCAGCCGTGGCGGCCCGACTCGCCCGCCGTGCGGCTGCTGGTCCACCTCACCCACCAGCTGCGCGACCGGCTCGTCACCGCCGGCCTGACCGACGCCGAACTCCGGCGGGTCCGCGACCTGCTGTCCCACCCCGGTTTCCGGGCCTGCTCCAGCGTCTTCTACTCGGTGCAGGGACGGCGACCGGCATGACCACCGCCGTCGAGACCGTCACCTGGGCCGGGCCGGTGGACCTGCCCCTGCGCGGCGAACTGGACGTGCAGGCCGCGTGCGGGCTGATGCACGTCCACGGCCGCCGCTTCGGCCGCCCCACCCGCCTGGGCCTGGACTACGCCTCCATCACCGCCGCCGAACTGGCCGACCTCGGCGCGGTCGCGGTCGCCCTGGCCCGGACGCGCGGCCTGGCACTGCGGGCGGCCACGACGTCGGCGGCGCAGGCCGCACTGCTCGCGGTCTCGCAGTACCTCGCCGCCGCCGAGCCCGCGCGGCACGAGCCCGGCGGGCCGCCGTTCGTGTCGGGCGACGGGGTCGCGTTCGAGCTGGAAGCGTTGGACGCCGAGGTGTGGCAGCGTTTCTGGCGGGCTTTGAACGTGCCCCCGCCCGCGATCGCGGCGGGCTGGCGACCGTTCCTGCACCGCTTCGCCACGGCCACCTGCCCACTGCCGCCCGACTTGACCGCCGCCACCGCCCGCACACCCATCGACGTGCTGGAAAACCTCGCCCGCAGCACGTGCACCACGTTGGTCCGGGTGTCCGACCGGGTGATCGACGACCTGCCCGCCTACCGGCTCACCGACCTGGGCCAAGCCCCACCGGTGTCGGCTGATGTGGATGGCGGGTTGCCGCTGTCGGGGCTGTTGGTGGTGGAGTCGTGCCGGCGGGTGCAGGGGCCGATGGCCGGTCACCTGCTGCGACTGCTGGGTGCGACCGTCGTGCGCGTCGAACCACCCGGCGGCGACCCGGCGCGCGGCGTGCCCCCGCTCGCCGGCGACACCTCCGCCCGGTTCCTGGCCCTCAACCACCGCAAAGCGGCCGTCGAGATCGACCTGACCACCGTCGCCGGCCGCCTCGACCTGCTCGACCTGCTCGCCGACGCGGACGTGTTCCTGCACAACTGGGCGCCCGGCAAGGCCGAGGCCTGGGCGCTGCGCCCGGCCGACGTGGCCCGCGTCCGGCCCGGGATCGTCCACGCCCACGCCTCCGGCTGGGGCGACGCGCTCGGCCCGAACCCGCCGCTGGGCACCGACTTCGTCGTCCAGGCCCACGCGGGCGTCCCGCCGTCGCTGATGACCGTGGTCGACGTGTTCGGCGGCGTGGTCGCCGCGCACGGGATCGTCGCCGGGCTGCTGCGCCGCGCCCGCACCGGACGCGGCCAGGCCGTGGCGTCCTCGCTGCTGTCCGCCGCGTCCCGGCTCAACGCCCGCGCCCGCGGCCGGTGCGCCGCGCCGCTGACCGTGCCGGTGTGCACCGACCTGTCCGCGCTGGCCCGCGACCCGGCGTTCGCCGCCGCCCTGCACCGGGTCCCGTGCCCGGTCCCCCGAACACCGTGGGAGTTCCTGCGATGACCTGGCGTTCCACCACCGGCCTCGAACTGACCGACCTCGTCGCACCCGAGTTGCGCCGCGCGTGGGTCGCCGACGGCCACTGCCCCGACCGCGACCTGCACACCCTGTTCCGCGCCCGGGTCCGCCGCCACCCGCACCGCACCGCCGTCGTCGACGAGCGGGGCAGCCTGGACTACGCCACCCTCGACGCCGAGGTCCGCGGCCTCGCCGGGGCGCTGCCCGGGTTCGGCCCGCACGACGTGATCGGCATCCGCGTGCCCAACGGCCGCGACGCGGTCATCGCGGAGCTCGCCGTGGCCGCCATCGGCGCGGTGGCGCTGCCGTTCGCCGGCGGCCTCGCCGACACCATGAGCCTGCTGGGCCGCGCCCGCGCCACCGCGCTGATCACCGACGCGCCCGTGCCACCCGGCCTGTCCCACCTGCGCAGCGTCGTGCCGCCCACCGCGCGCGGACCCGAACGACCACCCGAGCCCGTCGACCCCGAAGCACCGGCGCGGATCCTGGTGTCGTCGGGATCCGAGGCCGAGCCGAAGATGGTGGCCTACTCGCACAACGCGTTCGCCGGCGGGCGCGGCAACTACCTGCGCGCGGTCCACGGCGACACGGCCGTGTGGCGGGACCTCGTGCTGGTGCCCCTGTCCTCGGCCTACGGGTCGTTCGGGGCGACCATCACGCTGTGCCGCTTCGGCGGAACCCTGCTGCTGCAACGCCGCTTCGACGCCGCCGCCGCGCTCCGGGCCATCGCCGCCCACCGGCCGACCCACGTCTTCGGCGTGCCCGCCATGCTGCGCCGCCTGGCCGATCACGCGTCCACTGTGGACACTTCCTCGCTGAAAGCCGTGGTGTCCAGCGGGGACGTGCTGCCCCTGCCCACCCTCCAGGCGTGCCGCGCCGCCTTCGGGGTCGACGTGATCGACGTCTACGGCTCCTCCGACGGCGTCAACTGCCACACCACCACCCCCGAGCACGGCGTGGGCCGCCCCGACCCCGCCGTCACCGACATCAAGGTGGTCGACGGCGAGATCTGCGCCCTGGGCCCCATGACCCCGCTGTGCCACGTCGCCGCCCCGTCCCCGCGCCTGCCCGGCGGCTGGGTCCGCACCGGCGACCAAGGCCACTTCGACGAGACCGGCACCCTGCACGTGGAGCGCCGCCTGCGCCGGGTCGTCATCCGCGGCGGCTACACCATCAGCCCCGCCGAGGTCGAGCAGGCACTGGTGGCCCACCCGGCGCTGTCGGAGGTCGCGTGCGTGCCCGTGCCCGACCCCGAACTGGGCCAACGCCTGTGCGCCTGCGTGCGTCCCCGCCACGGCCACCGACCGCCCGACCTGCGCCAGCTGACCGCGTTCCTGGCTCGCGACCGGGGCGTGACGGCCCAGAAGCTGCCGGAGTACCTGCTGGTGCTGCCGGAGTTCCCGGTCGCCCACACCGGCAAGGTCTGCCTGCGCACCCTCACCCGACTGGCCGCCGAACGCCACGGAGGACGGTGACCCCCGACCTCAGCCGCCGGTCAACCCAACCACTGGAGCCGGGGTTCCGCCGAACGCGCTCCGGGCCACCACGATCGCCCCTGGCGCGGGCACCAGGTGCACCTCCGCCCGAGCACCCGACCCGTCCAACGGCACCGGAGTCCTCGACGGCGGCGACCCGTCCAACCCCTGCGCCACCACGGTCACCTCACGGCCGTTGTCGTCGCACGCCCTGAGGTAGGTCGTGGCGGTGGTGGCCTCACCCGACGCCCGACCGCAGGCCTTCGCGTCGAGCGGAACGACGGCCCCGCCGGGGCCGAGCGCCGCGACCGTCCCCTCGGACTCGTTCTCCAGCACGATCCGCGGCCCCAGATCGGTCCGCACCCACCACTCCGGACCTGGCCGTGCGACCACGGCCCCGGTCTCGGCGTCGAACACCCCGGCGGTCACCGCGCCCGGCGCGACATCCGCCGTCACCACCCGCACCCACACCACGGACCCGTCCGGCGCGCCCAGCAGGTAGACGTCCCGCCGCTCACCGCCGACCCCGGCCATCGGCACCCGGTGCTCCCACCGCCGCGCACCGGTCACCTCGTCCAGCGCCACCACCGACACCCGGTCGGGGCACTCCTCGGCCACGAACACCGTCGACCGCCCCCGAACGGCCTTCGCGTACAGCTCGTCGCACCCACTCGACGGCTGCCACCGCCAGCGCTGCTCACCGGTCACCAGGTCGTACCCGACCACCACATCGCCATCGCGCACCGCCACCGTCCGCGCGCCCGGCACGATGTCGTCGATCTCGGCCAACACACCCCGCACCAACCGCGAGAACCGCACCTGCCCGGTGTCGGCGTCGAGCACGACCATCAAGTGCCGCCGCGTGTCCCGCCCGGTCCGGAACGTCGCCAGCACCGACTTGCCGTCCACCGACGCCACGAACGCGCCCACGTGCGCCCCGACCCGCCGGTACCGCCAGTCCTCACGCCCGTCCGCGCCGCTCAACGCCACCAGCGAGCCGTCCCCGAGCGCCACCACGACCCCGTGCCTCGCCGCGACCACCCCGACGACGTCGGCCCCGGGCCGCCACGCCCACTGCGCACCTCCCGGCCGTTCCACGACCGCCGCCGGCGCGAAGTCCCGAGCGTCCCGGACCGAGGACCGCACCACCCCGGCCTCGGCCGCCGCCGGAGCCACCCCGGCCAGCCCCGCGGCGAGCACCGCCGCGACGACCCCGACCACGGTTACCCGCCCCGACCCCGACCAGGCGGCGCCCACCACCACGCACAACGCCCCCGCCGCCAACACCGGCACCCGCGGCCCGACCAGGCCGGTGCCCAGGTCGACGACCAGCAACCACGCGCACGCCGCGGCCACCGCCACAGCACCGCACACCGCCACCCACCGCGCCGCCCGCACGCAGGCCAGCAGGCCCACCGCGACCACCCCGACCGCCAACCCGATCACCGTCGGGTCGACCACGTCGGACCGGGCCGCACCACCGGACAGGAACGGCGCCACAGCGGCGCTCACCGCACCGGCCAGTGTCATGTACCGCAGCATCCGCCTCGGACCTCCCGGCGCCTGAGACGGAAGATCCACCCGAACCGTTCCCGCCGAGACCGAGGGCCTTTTGTTCGGCTACGTCCCGCCGGCTCAGTCGGTTACGTCCCGCCGCTCCAACGGCTTGGTCGCCGGCCCCTCCAGCACCTCGCCGTCCACCCCGAACCGCGACCCGTGGCACGGGCAGTCCCACGTGCGCTCGGCGTCGTTGAACCGCACCCGGCACCCCAGGTGCGTGCACCGCAGCGACACCCCGTGCACCACCCCGGCCTCGTCCCGGAACACCCCGGCGTCCCCGACCACCCGCGCCGACCCCACCGGCACGTCCCGCGCCGACCGGGTGTCGGAGGTCCGCAACCGGTCCCCGACGAAGCTCGTCGCCGCCCGCGCGTTGATGCCCACCAGCGACGGCAGCGACCCGAAAGACAGCCGGTGCGGCGAGAACCGCTCCGCCCACGGGTTGTCCTTCTCCAGCACGAGGTCCGACAGGATCATCGCCGCGAACGTCCCCGTCGACAGTCCCCACTTCATGAACCCGGTCGCCACATAAAGCCGCGAAGACCCCGGCGTGTACGACCCGATCATCGGCAACTTGTCATACGCGGAAGGGTCCTGCGCCGACCACCGGTGGGTCACCGACTCGACGTCCCAATGCCGCCGCGCGAACGCCTCCAGCTCCCCATAGGGATCACCGGGCGCATCACCGGTGGTGTGTGAACGTCCGCACAGGATCAGCAAATCCCCATAAGCCGACAACGACCACGAAGGGCTCCCGGCGCTGATCGCCAACCCGGTCGGCGGCGCACCGGACTTCAGCCGCACGGCCACGCAATAGGCCCGGGTCGGCTCCAACCGCGAGAAGTACAGGCCCCGGTCCAGGAACGGGTAGTGCGTCGCGACCACCACCTTGTCCGCCGTCAGCGTCCCCGTCGCGGTGACCACTCGACACGGTGAACCTTCACTCACCCGAGTGACCCGGCTGTGCGCGTACACCGCGCTCCCGTCACCGGGGATGCGCCGCGCCAGGCCCGTCACGTACTTCACCGGGTGCAGCGCGAGCTGGTCGTCCAACCGCACCGCCCCGAACACCTCGAACGGCACCCCCATGCCCTCGCCCCGGTCGCGGTCCACCGGCAGCCCGGCCCGGGACGCGGTCAGCGCCTCGTGGTCCACCGCGGGCAGCTCGTCCGGGCTCAGGGCGAACGTGTAGGCCGGCGCGCGCCGCAGGTCGCAGTCCACCGCCCGGCGCGCCACCTCCGCCACACCGGCGGCACTGGCGGCGGCGTAGTCGGCGGCGGCGGACAGGCCGTGCTTGTCGGCGATGGTCGAGTACACGGTGGACTGCAACGCGGTCACCTTGGCCGTGTTGTTGCCGCTCACCCCGCCACCCACGTGACCGGCCTCGACCACGGCCACCGAGACGCCCGCCTCCTTCAGCCGCAGCGCGGTCGTCACGCCGGTGATCCCGCCGCCGATCACCACCACGTCGAAGTGCCCGTCACCCGCTGGGGGGAACCCGTCCAGGTCCTGGGCCCACAGCGAATGCCGGGCCGTCACGGTGTCATGCGCCATGAGCCAACGCGTACCCCCGCCCGTCAGGTTCGAACCGCCGGCCACGGGATATCCCACCGCCATGACCACACCCGACCCCTCCCGGACCGCGCCGGAGCCCGAGGAACCGGACTTCGCCGAGGAGCACACCCGGCCGACGGTCGCCGACGAGCAGGCCAACCAGCCCAACACCGAGCCCGACGAGTCGGTGCCCCGCGACGCCGGCGGCATGGAGCCCGAGTGATGCGCACGCTGGCCACCCTCGACGAGGTGGTCACCCTGCTCGACGAGCACGGCGACCACCTGTTCGTGCGCTGGTCGAAGGGTCCGGACGCGGACGAGGGCCGCAGCAGCCGCGACGGGCTGACCGGGGTGCGCCTGCCCGGCCTGTCGGCCAACCCGCTGGCCGTCGAACCGTGGTGGGGCGACCGGTCGCCCCGGCTGTGGGTGGCGCGCCGCCTGCACGACTACCGCCACCTCGCCCACCGGCGGGGTCCGGGCGTGCGGCCGTGGGTGCTCATCGGCAAGGAGGCCGGGCGCGGCCCGGACAACGAGCCGCTGGTCGAGTGCCGGGAGCCGCTGGCGTGGATCGGCGACGCCGCCCTGGCCGAGTGCGAGGACCTGGTCGCCGCGCACGCCCGGGAGTGGGGTCCGCTGGACCGGGAGGGCCGGGCAGAATCCGGCGGGTGACCACGAACTGGGCGAGCAGCTTCACCTTCACCGCCGACCGCGTCGAAGCCCCGACCTCCGTCGACGACCTCCGCCGACTGGTGTCCGCCGCCACCAGGGCGCACGTCCTGGGCGCCGGCCACTCGTTCAGCCGCGTCGCCGACACCACCGGCGCGCTGATCCGCCTGGACGCGCTGCCGGAGGTCTTCGACCTGACCGGCGACACCGTCCGGGTCGGCGGCGGCGCCCGGCTCGCGGGCCTGGCCGACCGGCTCCACGCCAAGGGGTTCGCGCTGCCCGCCATGCCGTCGTTGCCGCACGTCACGGTCGCCGGCGCGGTCGCGACCGGCACCCACGGCTCCGGCGACGGCGTCGGCACGCTGGCCGACCTGGTCCGATCGGTGGACCTGGTGACCGCCGACGGCGACCTGGTGACCCACCGGCGCGGCGACGCCGACTTCGACGGCGTGGTGGTGTCCCTGGGCGCGCTGGGCGTCGTCGTGGCGCTGGAACTGGCCGTGGTGCCGACCTTCGACGTCGAGCAGCGGGTGGTCGCCGACGTGCCGCTGGACGCGCTGGTCGAGCGGTTCGACGACGTGTTCTCCGCCGCCTACAGCGTCAGCGCGTTCACCACCTGGGACGGCACCGCCCGCGTGTGGGTGAAGCGGCGCACCTCCGACGCGCCCGCCGACCTGTCCTGGACCGGCGGCCACGACGCGACCGTCCCGCTGCACCCCGTCCCCGGCCAGCCCGCCCACCACTGCACCGCCCAGCTGGGCGAACCCGGCCCGTGGCACGAGCGGCTCCCTCACTTCCGCGCCGACTTCACCCCCAGCGTGGGCCGCGAACTCCAGTCCGAGTACTTCGTCGCCCGCGCGCACGCCGGCGAGGCGCTCACCGCCGTGCACGACCTCGGCCTGGGCGACCTGTTGCTGACCTCCGAGATCCGGACCATCGCCGCCGACCGCCAGTGGCTGAGCCCCACCCACGACCGCGACAGCGTCGCCCTGCACTTCACCTGGCGGCAGGACGACGCCGCCGTGCGCGCCGAACTGGCCCGGATCGAGGCCGCCCTCGCGCCGTGGCGGCCCAGGGCGCACTGGGGCAAGCTGTCCACCCACCCCGGCGACTACCCCGAGCTGCCCCGGTTCGCCCGCCTGCGCGAGCGCCTCGACCCGGCCGGCACCTTCCGCAACGCCACCCTGGACGCCTGGCTCAGCCCAACTCCGTGATCTCCAGCTCGCGGACGCGGTCCGGGTCGGCCAGCACCTGGATGGCCACGATCCGACCGTCGGACACCGTCATGAGCAGCAGCGACTGCGCAACGCCGTCCTTGGTCGACAGCACGCCCAGGTGGCCGTCCACCAGCACGTGCCGGCCCTCGCGGGACGGGTCGGCGAACAGCAGCGCCTGGCTCGCGACCGCCTCCGCGCCGTGCAGCACGGCCGCCCGGTCCGGCTTGAGTGCGCCGAAGTCGACCCGCAGCACCACGTCCGGGTCCAGCACGGCCAGCAGCGCGTCGAAGTCGCCACCGCGGGCGGCGGCCATGAACGCCTCCACCACCTCGCGCCGGCGGCTCAGGTCCGCCGGCGCGGGCGAGGCCCCGCGCACCCGCCGCCGCCCCCGGCTGGCCAGCTGGCGGGCGGCGGCCGGGGTGCGCCCCACGATCGGCGCGATCTCCTCGAACGCCACCCCGAACAGGTCGTGCAGCACGAACGCCAGCCGCTCGGCCGGCGTCAGCGTCTCCAGCACCACCAGCAGCGCCATGCCCACCGAGTCGGCGACCACGGCCTCGTGCTCCGGGTCCTGCTCGGTGCTCGCGACCGACTCGGCCTCGTGCTCGTCCAGCGGGTCCTCCCGGCGGGAGGTGCGCGAGCGCAGCATGTCCAGGCACACCCGCCCGACCACCGTGGTCAGCCAGCCGCGGAGGTTGTCGATCCCGGCCGGGTCCGAGCGCTGCAACCGCAGCCACGCCTCCTGGACGGCGTCCTCCGCCTCGCTCATCGAGCCGAGCATGCGGTGGGCCACCGAACGCAGGCGCAGCCGGTCCGCGTCGAAGCGCTCCGCCAGGGATGTGGTGTCGTCCACGGTCGCCCTTCCTGTCGATCACTGGTGCGTCACCACCATGACGGACGCCGCCGCCCGGGTGTGACCGCCGTGATCACATCAGGACATCCGGGCGAACCTGCGCAGGTGGTCCAGGTCGGGCACGAGCACGTCCCGGCGGTAGTGGCTGATCACCACCCCGGCCTTGCGCAGGTCGCTGAACGCCTTCTCCGCCGTGCGGGGTTTCATGCCCGCGATGGAGGCCAGTTCGACCTTGGTCAGCGGGATGCCCAGCGTCCAGCCGCCGCGTTCCTCTCGGCCGTAGGAGCCGACCAGCTCGGCCAGCACGCGGGCGACCCGTTCGGCGGCGGAGTGGGACAGGAAGTCCCGGCGGCGCTTGTTGGCCCACCGCAGTTGGTCGTCGATGACGCCGATCAGCTCCACGAACATGTCGTTGTGGCGGTTCATGAACGACGTCAGCTCGGCGCTGGTGATCAGCTTGGCGACCACGTCGCCGCAGGTCACGACGGTGGCGGAGCGGGGGCGGTGGTCCAGGGCGGCCATCTCGCCGACCAGGTCGCCCGCGACCCGGACCGCGAGCACGGCGGTGTCCCCGGCCTCGTCGGTGACCTGCACCTTGACCATGCCGTCCAGCAGCAGGAAGGCGTGGGTGTCCCGGGCGTCCTGCTCGATCAGCTCCCGCTCACCCGCGTAGCGCACCACCGTGCCGACGGTCAGCAGCTCCTGCCGGGTGTGGTCGCGCAACCGGCCCAGCAGGCTGTTCGCGGGCCACTGCGGGTCGGTGTTGACCGGGCCGTAGGGCGCGGACACCCGGTTCGGCGCCGGGCTGCGGGTCAGCGGGATCGCCGGGCGGGTGCGGCTGAGCAGCCGGGCGGCCTCGTCGACGGGCACGTGGACGTCCTCCAGGCTCGCGCCCAGGTCCAGGGTGTGGGTCTCGCACGCGCGCAGCTGGTGGGCGATCAGCCGGGACGCGGGGTGGTCCGCGCCGTGCACCGAGGAGACCCGGGCGGCGGCGATGCGGATGGTGTCCAGCGCGCGGCGGGCCTGCGTGTGGGCGCCCTCGACGCGGGCGACCTCCAGTTCGGCGGCGGCCAGGTTGGACTGGGCGACCAGGGTGTGCGGGTCGTCCGGGCCCAGTCGGGCGAACGCGGTGTCCGCGGCGGCGCGCAGGGCCGGCAGGGCGAGCTGGGTCTGGCCGGCGGCGCGGCGGATGCGGGCCAGCTCGAACTCCGCGGAGGCCAGGTTGGAGCGGGCGACCAGGGCCTTGGGGTGGTGCGGGCCGAGTGCGGTGATCGCCCGGTCGGTGGCCTCGCGCAGGTCGTCCACGGCGGTCGCGGCCTCCTCGGCGCTGCCCCGGTCGCGGGCGTCCTGGAAGCGGGAGGACCGCAGGTTGACCAGCGCCCCGATGGTCCGGACGTCGTCCGCGCCGAACGCGGCGGTGGCGCGCTTGAACTCCGCCTCCAGCAGCGGCAGCGCGCCGGCGGGGGTGGACAGCAGGTCCGGGGTGCCCGAGGAGGGGACGACGCCGATCGCCGCGAGCCCGGCCGTGCCGTGGCCGGCGGGGTGCCGGGCGGCGGCGCGGGCCTGGGCGTTCGCAGTGCCCGTGAAGGGCTGGGAGCTGGCGACGCCGGCGTAGGGCTGAGAGCCGGCGGTACCCGTGTTGGGCCGGGGGCCGGGGGTGCCCGCGTAGGGCGGGGAGCCAGCGGTGCCGGCGTAGGGCTGGGTGCCGGCGGTGCCCGTGTTGGGTCGAGGGCTGGCGGTGCCGGCGTAGGGCTGGCTACCTGCGTAGGGCTGGGTGCCGGCTGTGGTCCGGGTTTCGGGGGTGTGCCCGTGGAGTTCGGAGCGGGCGGCGCGGCCGTTGGGTTCGGAGCCGGGGGCGCGGCCGGGGAATCCGGAGCCGGGCGTGCGGGAGTAGGGCTGGGCGGTGCCACCGGCGGCCGGGTCGTGGCGGCGGGTGGTCGGCTCCGGCCCGGTCCGGGGCGGGACGATCGGGCGCGCGGCGGACGGCGGGGCGGCGGTGCGCGGGGTGGTGGGGGAGTCGGGGCGGCGGGGGATCGGTGCGGTGGTGATCGGGGCTCCGTTGGCGGCGGTGGTGATCGGTCCGGTGGTGATCTGGGCGGTGGTGATCTGGGTGGTGGTGTGGGCGGCGGGGTGGGGGATCGGGACGTCGGGTCCGGCGGTGTCGGTCCGGCCGCGGGCGACGGCGACCAGGTCGCGCTGGTCGCGCACCTTCGACGCCGCGTCGCTGCCGGGCTCGACCAGGTCGAGCATCGCGTCCAGGAGTTCCTCGCCCGCCTCGGTCGAACCGATCCGGGTCAAGGCGGTCACGCAGCGCAGCAGGCGGTCGAGGTGCCGCCGGGCGGTGGTGGCGTCGAGGGCGTCGGCCAGTTCGACCGCCAGGTGCTGGGCCTGGTGGCGGTCGGGCGTCGGGCGCGACAGGACGGATTCGAGTTCGACCACTCGGCTGTTCATCCGGCACTCCAGGTGGCTGGTGGTTTGCATCCGGCGGGGCATGGGGTCGACTCGTACTGCCGGCGTGGAATCGTTCCCCACAGCGCGGATATCGCGATGTGCGGGGCCGCGTTAGCCCGACCGGTGACATCGTTATGGTAGGAATGGCCGGAACGTCAACCCCCGCCGCAAAAGTGCGGAGACCTCGCGTTCTTCCGCTCGGGTGGCCGCCCATTCGCCGTTACCGCGAAAATGTCACGGAATGCGCTGGGAGCGCTCCCAGAATTGCTCCCGGTTTCTCGTGGCGCGCGTGCGCGACCAATTGCGGTGACGACTCAGCGTGCAGGGCGGCCGGCGCCGAGCCGGCCGGCCGACGTGGCACAGTTGCGCCATGCGGGTGGGGGTGTTGGGACCGCTGGCGGTCACGGCCGGCGGCGCGGCCGTCGAGATCGGCGGCACGCGCGTGCGGGCGCTGCTGGTGCGGCTGGCCCTGGGCGCGGGCCGGGTGGTCACCGTCGAGGAGCTGGCCGCCGCCCTGTGGCCCGACGACCGGCCCGCCGACCAGGTGGGCGCGGTCCGCTCGCTGGTGTCCCGGCTGCGCCGCGCCCTGCCCGACCCGGACGCGCTGCGCTCCGCGCACGGCGGCTACCGCTTGGACGTCGAGCCCGACGCCGTGGACGCCCACCGCTTCGACCGCCTTGCCCGCGACGCCCGCCGCGCCCTGACCGCGGGCGACCACGACACCGCCCGCGCGGTGGGCCGCGAAGCGCTGGAGCTGTGGCGCGGCCCGGCACTGGCCGACGTGGCCGGCGCCCCGTTCGCCGTCGGCTACGTCGCCGGGCTGGACGAAGCGCGGCTGGCCGCCGTCGAGGACGTCGCCGAGGCCGACCTGGCCTGCGGGCACGCCCGCCACCTGGTGGCCGAGCTGACCGACCTGGCCGCCCGCCACCCGCTGCGCGAACGCCTCCAGGCCCTGCTGCTGCGCGCCCTGTTCCACGCCGGCCGCCCCGCCGAGGCGCTGGCCGCCTACGAGGAGGTCCGCCGCAGGCTCGCCGACGACCTGGGCGCGGACCCCGGCCCGGAACTGCGCGCGGCCCACCGCGAGGTCCTGCGCGCCGAACCGCCCAGACCGGCCCGCGCGGGCAACCTGCGCGCCCCGCTGACCAGCTTCCTGGGCCGCGCCGACGACCTGGCCCGGGTCGCCGACCTGCTGGGCCGCCACCGGCTGGTCACCCTGGTCGGCCCCGGCGGCGCGGGCAAGACCCGCCTGGCCACCACCGCGGCGGCCGGCCTGCCCGAGGGCGCGTGGCTGGTCGAACTCGCGCCCGTCACCGACCCGGCGGACGTGCCCACCGCCGTCCTGGCCGCCCTGGGCCTGCGCGAGCAGCGCACCGTCGAGCGGGCCGCGCCGCGCCTGGACACGATGGGCCGCCTGGTCGAGACCCTGTCCCGCGCCGCCACCGTCCTGGTGCTGGACAACTGCGAGCACGTCGTGGACGCCGCCGCCCGCCTGGCCGAGGAGCTGCTGGGCCGCTGCCCGGCGCTGCGCGTGCTGGCCACCAGCCGCGAGCCGCTGGGCGTGTTCGGCGAGGCGATCGTGCCCGTGCCGCCGCTGGACGCCGACACCGCCGTGCGCCTGCTCGCCGACCGCGCCACCGCCGTGCGGCCCGGGTTCACCGCCGACCCCGACGAGCTGGCCCTGATCTGCCGCCGCCTCGACGGCCTGCCGCTGGCCATCGAACTGGCCGCCGCGCGCCTGCGCACGATGACCCCGGCGCAGCTGGCCGCCCGCCTGGACGACCGGTTCCGCCTGCTCACCGGAGGCAGCCGCACCGCCCTGCCCCGGCACCAGACGCTGCGCGCGGTCGTGGCGTGGAGCTGGGACCTGCTGACCCCGGCTGAGCGGGACTTCGCCGAGCGGCTGGCCGTGTTCCCGGCCGGGGTGGACCTGGAGGCGGCCGAGGCCCTGGTCGGGCCGGACGCGGTGGACCTGCTCGCGGCCCTGGTCGACAAGTCGCTGCTGACCCCGCCCGCCGACGGCCGCCACCGGATGCTGGAGACCCTCCGCGAGTACGGCCTGGAACGCCTGGCCGAGACCGGCCGCGCCGACGACGCCCGCGCCGCGCACGCCCGCTACTTCCGCGACCTCGCAGAGACCGCCGAGCCGCACCTGCGTGCCGCCGACCAGCTGACCTGGATCGCGCGCCTGGAGGCCGAGCGGGACAACGTGCTGGCCGCGCTGCACTTCGCCGCCGACCGCGGGGACGCCGACACCGCCGTGCGGATCGCCGCCGCGATGGGCATGTTCTGGACCATGCGGGGCAACCGCGCGGAGTCCGTGGGCTGGTTCCGGCTGGCGCTGGACGTGCCAGGCGGGTCGCCGCCCGTGGCCCGGCACGTGGTCACGGCGTTCCTGCTGGTCAACGACGCGGTGTCGAACGGCTTCCGCACCTTGGAGGCGCACACGGCCCGGTTGCGCGCGCTGGCCGAGGAAGCCCCACCGGACCACCCGGTCCTGTTCCTGCTGGAGCCCATGCTCGCGGTGCTGTCCGACCGCACGGAGTGGGCGCTGGGCGCGATCGACGCCCGCCTGGACCGGGCCGAGCCGTGGACCAGGGCCGTGCTGTGGCTGATGCGCGGCGCGGTGCGCGAGAACGTCGGCGACATGGTCGGCGCGCGCGACGACACCGAGACCGCCGTCGAGGCCTTCCGCGAGGTCGGCGACCGCTTCGGCCTCGGCCAGGCCCTCGCCCAGGCCGCAGAGGCGCACCTGGTGTTCGGCGACGCCGCGCGGGCCGTGGAGGTGCTGGCGGACTCGATCGCGCTGACCCGCGAACTGGACCCCGACGACGACACCGCCCACGAACGCCTCCTGCTCGCCCACGCCCGCGTCCAACTGGGCGACTTCCCGGCGGCACGGGCGGAGGCGGAGCGGTTGACCCGGGAGACGGGGCGACCGTGGACGGCGCGGGCGACCACCCTGGCCCGGGTGCTGCTGGGCGACCTGGCCCGGTGGGAGGGCGACCTGGTCGAGGCGGCCCGGCAGTACGAGATGGCCGAGGTCGTGGCCGAGGAGGTGCCGCAGATCGCGCCGCAGTTCCAGGCGTTGGTGCTGTGCGCGCGGGGGCACTTGGCGGTCGTGCGGGGCGAGCCGGTCGACGACTTCGTGGCACGGGCGGCGGACGCGGCGCTGTCGGTGTCGGACATGCCCGTGCTGGCCCGGGTGGCCGTCGTCGTAGCCGCCGACCGCGCCCGCCACGGCGACTCCGCCGGCGCGGCCGAACTGCTCGGCGTGGCCGCCCAACTGCGCGGCGCACCGGACGCGGCCAACCCGGAGGTCTCCCACCTGACCGACCGCTTGCAGGCGGACATCGGCCCCGCCGCCCACGACCTGGCCTACGCCACGGGCCGCACCTTGACCCGCGACGAGGCCCTGTCCCGCGTCCACCGCCGCTAAGCCGCTGGCCCCACCCTGCCTCGCGCCGGCCCTGCCCCGCCCGCGCCTTGCCCCCGCCCGCGTGCCGGCTGCCCCCGCGTGGCCCGCCCGCGTGCTGGCCTGTCCCGCGTGCCAGCCGGTGGTGTGGTGGGCGTGGCCTCCGGCCCCCGATTCGATTGTCCCACAGGGGACCGACAGTTCCGGGTGGTCAGGCTCGGCGGCGGTAGGCCCGGACTGCCAGCGGCGCGAACGCCACCACGAAGGCCGCCGACCACGCCAGCGTCCACGCGACCGCCCCGGCCACCGGGCCGCCGACCATCAGGCCGCGCGCCGCGTCCATCACGTGCGTCACCGGGTTGACCTCCACCCACGACCGCAGCCAGGACGGCAGGGTCGAGGTCGGCGCCATCATGTTCGTCCCGAACGTCAGCGGGAACAGGGCCACGAACGCGATCCCCTGCACCGCCCCCGGCTCCCGCACCAGCATCCCGACCAGCACGAACGCCCAGCTCACGCTGAACGCGAACAGGATCACCAGCAGGCACCCCAGCAGCGCGGGCACGAACCCGGTGCCGAACTCGAAGCCCATCAGCGTCCCGAACACCAGCAGCGACACCACCGCCACCACGTACCGGATCAGGTCGCCCAGCACCGACCCGACCAGCGGCGCGGACCGGCCGATCGGCAGGCTGCGGAACCGGTCGAACACGCCCTTGCGGATGTCGGTGTTCAGGTTCACCCCGGTGGCCATGCCGCCGAACATCGTCGTCTGCACCATGACCGCCGGCAGCAGCACCTGGAGGTAGTCCTGCGTGGACCCGGCCACCGCCCCGCCGAGCAGGTAGACGAACACCACCAGGAAGATCACCGGTTGCAACGTCACGTCCAGCAGCTGTTCGGGCGTCCTCATGGTCTTGATCAGGCTGCGTCGCGCCAGCGCCAGGCTGTGCCGGACCAGCGCGAACGGCCGTGCGGCGGTCTCGGCGACGACCGGTCGCTCCAGGACGGTGCTCATGCCGCCTCCTCCTCGGTGTGCTCGCCGGTCAGGGTGAAGAAGACCTCGTCCAGGCTGGGCAGCCGCAGCGACAGCTCGGTCACCCCGATGCCCAGCACGTCCAGCCGCTTCACCACCTCGGTGAACGCCGCGTCCCCGTCGACGGGCACGGTCACCACGCCCCGGCTCGGCGACTCCGGCTGGTGCCCGGACACCGCGGCCAGCACGGCGGCGGCGTCGGCGAGCCGGTCCGCGTCGGACGGGCGGACCAGGATCGTCTGGCCGCCCACCACGTTCTTCAGCTGCGCGGGCGTGCCGTGGGCGATCACCCGGCCGTGGTCGATGACGGAGATCTCGTCGGCCAGCGCGTCGGCCTCCTCCAGGTACTGCGTGGTCAGCAGGACGGTCGCGCCGTCGGCGACCAGGCCGCGCACGACGTTCCAGATGTCGTCGCGCTTGGCCGGATCCAGGCCCGTGGTGGGCTCGTCCAGGTAGATCACGTCGGGGCGGCCGACCAGGCTCGCGGCCAGGTCCAGCCGCCGCCGCATGCCACCGGAGTAGGTCTTGGCGGGCCGGTTCGCCGCGTCGGTCAGGTCGAAGTCGGCCAGCAGTTCGGCGGCGCGGGTCCTGGCCTCGGTGGTGCGCAGGTTGAGCAGCTGCCCGATCAGCACCAGGTTCTGCGTGCCGGTCAGGTCCTCGTCCACCGACGCGTACTGCCCGGTCAGCCCGATCAGCCGGCGCACCCGCGCGGGGTGGGTGACCACGTCGAACCCGCCGACGGCCGCCCGGCCGCCGTCCGGGCGCAGCAGGGTGGCCAGGATGCGCACCGCGGTGGTCTTGCCCGCGCCGTTGGGTCCCAGCACCCCCAGCACCGTGCCGGTCCGGGCGGCGAGGTCGACGCCGGCCAGCGCGGTGGTCTTGCCGTACCGCTTGACCAGGCCTTCCGCCTCGAAGGCGTAACTCATCGGATGTTCCCTCCTCGGTTGTTCGAGGTGCAGGGAACAGGGCCGGCATGTCATCGGGCGGGCAGACGCGTGCCGGCCGCCTGACACGCTCCGGATGCCGGACCCGCCGGACGGCGCTAGCGTGGGGCCGCCCCGGACACCACACCACCGGCAGGTGCACCGTGCTCACCACGAACCCCGCGCCCGGCACCCCCAACTGGCTGGACATCGGCAGCCCGGACCCCGACCGCACGGCCGCCTTCTACACCGGCGTGTTCGGCTGGGAGACCAGGAGCTTCGGCACCGGCGGGTACGCGTTGTTCCTGCACGAGGGCAAGACGGTCGCGGCGGTCGGGACGCTGGACGAGGGCGCGTCCTCGGCGTGGACCATCTACTTCCACAGCCCCGACGTGTCCGCCACCGCGCAGGCGACCCGCGACGCCGGCGGCCACGTGCGGCTGGAACCGGTCGAGGTGCCCGGTGGCGGGCGGCTGGTGCAGCTGACCGACCCGGGCGGCGCGGAGTTCGCCGCGTTCGAGCCGGGCGCGAACGCCGGGCTGGAACTGGTCACCGAGCCCGGGTCGCTGGCGTGGACCGAGCTGCACAGCCCCGAACCGGACACCGCTCGCGCGTTCTACCGGGCCGTGCTGGGGTGGGACGCCACGGACATGCCGATGGCCGGCGGGCACTACACGGTGTTCACACCGGCGGGCGGGGACGAGGGCTCGTCGTTCGGCGGGGTGGCCCCGTTGCAGGAAGGCCATTCGCCGCACTGGCTGCCCTATGTGGAGGTCGTCGACACGGACCGGGCCGTCGAGGACAGCACGTCCCAGGGCGGCACGATCGTGATGCCGGCGACCGATTACGAGGGCGTGGGTCGGATGGCGTGGCTGGCTGACCCGTTCGGTGCACGGTTCGCGGTGATCACCAGTTCCACTTGAGATCTCCGCAAAAACAGGGGTAGTGCGATCGAGCGACGGCGCTTGTTCGACGAGCGCTCACGTTGCTAGCGTGCCCGAGTCGTTGCCCGGCCGGCATGGCACACCAGGTGGGAAGAACACCTGGTCCTGACGGATGTGTCGCACCTTCCACCCGACTTTCCCGTCGGGGGTGCCGTCGACCGAGCATGGAGGCAGTCGATGACCGTTGCCCATGACGACCCGCACGTCCACCGGCTGTTCGAGCGGCTGGCCCTGCTGGCCACCGACCGGGAGGGCGATCCGGCCGCGTTGCACGAGCAGCTGGTCGAGCTGGCGGTGGCCAACTCGCCCGACGTGGCGCGGTACTGGAAGCAGGTCGGCACCGGGGTCGGGATTCCCGCCGAGGCGTACAAGGACGGCGGGCCGCACCTGTTCCCCGACGAGCCCGCCGTGCGCGAGTTCCGCACCAGCGGCACGACCGGCGCCGTGCGCGGGCGCGTCCGTTACACAAGATTGGGGTTGACGCTCAAAGGGATCGCGATCCGCGCCAACGCGCGGCGAGACCTCATCCCCGACCCGGTCAAGCCCGCCGTGGTGGTGTTCGCGCCCACCGAGCAGGCCGCGCCGGACATGGCGATCGCCTTCGACATGGCCCGAATCCGGGAGGAATGCGGCGATCCGGACTACAGCGCGTCGGTCATCGGCGCGGACGGCGTGGACTACGAACTGTTGAGCCGGACGCTCGACCGGGCCGTTGCCGACGACATGCCGGTGGTGATGGTCGGCGCGAGCTTCGCCTACGTCAACGTGTGCGACCGGTTATCGGCTGAAGGCCACAGCTGGGAATTACCGGCCGGGTCGCGGATGTTCGACGGCGGTGGGTTCAAGGGACGCTCCCGGGTGATGCGGGTGGACGACCTGCGCGACGCCGTGCGGCGCGTGTTCGGGATCGAGCGGTTCGGCAACATCTTCGGCATGACCGAGCTGGCCAACCAGCACTACGACAGCTCGGACGTGCCGGTCGGTCCGTTGGGGGAGCGGCCCAAGGCGTGGCGGCACTTCGGCGGGCCTCGGGTGCGCGACCCGCGCACTCGCGAGTTCGTCCAGCAGGGGCAAGGCTTGGTGGAGATCACCGACCTGAGCCTGCTCGACCGGCCGCACGTGCTGCTGACCGGGGACGTCGGCATCGCCCACCCCGACGGCGTGGCCATCGCCGGACGTGTCGCCGGCAGCACCAGCCGGGGTTGCTCCCTGTCGCTGGACGAGCTGACGGGAGGCCGGTGACATGGCGGTGTCGTGGGTGCCCGCGTGGGCGGGCGCGACCGAGTCCTTCACGTTGACCTCCGGGGATCACGAGTGGCCCGGCGTGCGCCCGGTGGACTGGGCGGTGGCAGGGGAAGGGTTGCGGCGGGCGCACGAACGGCTGCGGGAGCTGCCCGTGCGGCGGATCGTCGAAGCGATCGATGTGGTGGCCGAACTGTGGGCGAAGCGGGACTTCCCGTTGCGCCGCAAGGCGGTCGAGGACGCCGTGAAGGTGACCGGCATGTCCGCCGAGACCGTCGACCGGGCGTTGGACGCCGAAGTGGGCAACCTGCGCACCGGGTCGCTGATGGCCGCGTTGGAACGGGAACTGGGCGATCCCGAGGTGCTGGACGGGTTCCGCGGCGGCACCCGGGCGATCGGCCCGCGCGTGACCCTGGCGGTGTTCTCCGGCAACGTCCCCGGCCTGCCGGCGCGGTCGCTGGTGCGGGCGCTGCTGGTGAAGTCCGCGCTGATCGCGAAGGTCCCGGCCAAGGAGCCGAACTTCACCGCGGCCTTCGTGCGGTCGCTGCACGAGGTCGAACCCGTGCTGGCCAACGCCGTCCTGGCCACCTACTGGGACCGGTCGGACGAGACCACCCTGACCGCCGCGCTGGCCGAGGCGGACGCCGTCGTCGCCTACGGCAGCGACGCCGCGTGCGCGGCGATCCGGGCCAAGGTGCTGCCCCACCAGGTCTACGAGGAGCACGGCCACAAGCTGTCCCTCGGGATCGTCAGCGACGCCTACGCCCGGCTGCACGGACCCGCCGAGGTGGCGCGGCGGATCGCCGCCGATTGCAGCGACTTCGACCAACACGCCTGCCTGTCGCCCCAGGTCTACCTGGTGGACCGGCGGTGCGCGCGTGCGGTCGCCGAGCACGTGGCCGACGCGATGCGGCGGGCGGCGGCCGACTGTCCACCCGGGACGGTCGGTGACGAGGACGCGACCGTGTTGCAGCACCGGCGGATCATCGCCGAGTGGCGGGCGGCGAGCACCGCGTCCGGCGAGGTGTGGGCGCCCGACGGTCTGGAGTGGACGGTCGTGCTGGACGACACCCTGCTGCCGCTCAGCGGCTCGGGCAACCGGGTCGCGCGGATCGTCGCCGTGCCGGACCTGGCCACCGCCGTGGACGTGATGCGCCCGTACGCCCAGCACTTGCAGAACGTCGGCCTGGGCGCGGTGGGAGAGGAGTTCCGGCGCACCGCCGAGGACCTCGCCCGCCTGGGCGCGAGCCGCATCGCCGCGCCGGGCGAGATGAGTCGCGCCGGCCTGGAATGGCGGCACGACGGGCAACCGCGCATCGCTGGACTTCTTCGGTGGTGCGACATCGACAAGCACCCGGAACTGGCCGCCACAGCGGGCTGAATCCGTCATAGCCTGAGCCTGCGTACCACTGGGGAGCACTGGGGGAAGGGGACACCCATGCCTGTTTCGGGTCTGCGCGAGCGGGACGTCCGCCGCATCGCCGAAGCCGTCGAGCACGTCCGCCGCACGGGTACCAAGGAGGCGCTGGACGCCGTCCTGCCGGGGCTGGACCTGGTGCGGCACCTGGAGTTCGTGCACGGCGCACTGCTGGTCGTGGCGCCGGACGTGGACGCGGCCGTGGCCGAGCTGGTCCGGCTCGGGGTGCGTCCGCGCGACCCGGTGCCCAGCGTGGTGGTCCGGGAGCGGTTGGCGCGGCGGTTGGGGCGGGAGGACCTCGACGTGTGGATCGTGCACGCCGTGGTCGGCGGCGGGCCGCGCGAGCTGGAGCTGTTCGTGCTGTGCGGCGACTTCCCGGACGTGCCCGGCGACGAGGAGCACCTGGCGTTCCGCGCGTCGACCGACGACGAGGTGGTGTTGCGAGGGCTGTACGAGCAGTTGGCGGACGCCGGTCTCACGCCCGATGGTGGCGGGTACAACAAGCACGAGGACGTGACCGTGCTGTACCTGCGGGGCGCGCGGCGCATGGAGCTGACCGTGCCGGGGCACCGGGAATCGTTGCTGCGCAGGCACCTGGGCCGCCCTGACCAGGCTCGGCGCGACTTGTTGACGCTGATGAGCGGTGCGTGGCGAACGCGGTCGCTGGCGGTGGTGGCGGAACTGGGCGTGCCGGACCTGCTCGCCGCCGGGCCGCGCACGACCGCCGAACTTGCCCTGTCGACGGGCGTGCGGGCGGACAACCTCGGGCGGGTGCTGCGGTACCTGGCGGCGCTGGGGGTGTTCGCGCCGACCCGGGACGGGTGGGCGCTCACCGCGACCGGGACGTTGCTGCGCGGCGACGTCGAGGGCTCGCAGCGGGACCTGGCCAGGCTGTACGGCGGGCTGTTCTACCGGTCGTTCGGGGCGTTGGAGCACACCGTGCGGACCGGCGAGTCGGCGTTCACCGAGGTGTTCGGGGCGGACCCGTTCGACCACTTCGCCGCGCACCCGGCGGACGCGCGGCTGTTCGAGCGCGGGATGGCGGCGGGGGCGAGCTTCCTCAAGCTCGTGCCCGCCGCGCTGGACCTGCCCGCCGAGGGGGTCGTCGTGGACATCGCCGGCGGTGACGGCCACCTGCTCGGGTACGTGCTGGCAGGTGCGCCCGGCTTGCGCGGTGTCCTGTTCGACCGGCCGCACGTCATGGACGCGGCGCGGACCGTGCTGTCCCGGTTCGGCTGCGCGGACCGGGTTTCCCTGGTGCCGGGCGACTTCTTCCGGGACCCGGTGCCCTCCGGCGGCGACGTGTACCTCCTGTCGCGCATCCTGCACGACTGGGACGACGAGCGGTGCACCACCATCCTGTCCGGCATCCGCACCGCCGCCGCGCCCGGCGCGACGCTCGTGGTGGTCGAGCGGCCCGTCCCGGAGACCCACCTGGAGGAACTCCCGCTCGCGTGGGACGTCCACATGATGGTCAACACCGTCCACGGCCGGGAACGCACCCCGACCGAGTACCGGACCCTGTTGGCGTCCAACGGCTTCCGCCTGGACGAGATCCGACCACTCCCTTTGGACATGGCCGTCCTGACCGCCACCGCCGTGTAACCGCTCTCACGAAGCGGGCGTGTGACCGCTCTCACCGTCCCACATCACGGAATTCCGTTTCCTCGCCGTGCGGGTGCGCGGCGAGGATCGGAACATGGCAATGGTGAGCGAGCCCGAGGTGTCGACCCGTACCGGGCCGTTCGTGCCGTTGCTGGCGGTGAGCCTGCTCACCGGTACGGGCTACGCGCTGGCGTTCCCGTTCCTGTCGCTGTTCCTGGTGAAGGAACTCGGCGCGAGCCCGTTCGCGACCGGCGCGTTCCTGCTGTCCGGGGCGGCGTCGTCGCTGATCGTCAGCACCCTCATCGGCAGGCTCTCGGACGCCCGCGCGATCCGCCGCACCATCATGATCACCGCGTCGGTGGCCGGTGGCGTGGGCTACGGCTTGTTCGCGATCCTCCGCAACTACTGGCTGCTGTTGGTCGTCTCGATCGCGCTGCTGTCGGTGGCGTCCGCCCTGATGCCCCAGCTGTTCGCCTACGCCCGCCTGGTCCTGGAACGCGCTGGCTCCACCCGCGGGCCGCTGGCGATCAGCACGTTGCGAACCATGATGTCGGTGTCCTGGGTAGGCGGCCCACCCTTGGCGGCGTTGCTCATCGACATCAGCGGCTTCCCCGGCCTGTTCGGCTCCGCAGCCGTCATCTGCCTCCTGAGCGCAGGCGTCACAGCCTTCTTCCTCCCCGAACCAACCGCACCCGAGGCCAGCACCAGCACCCCCACCGACACCACAGGCCCCCGCCGCGAGATCATCTTCGCCGCCATCGCCTTCACCCTCCTCCAAGGCGCAACATCCGTCGGCGTGACCGCGATGCCCCTCTACATCACCGACGTCCTCCACGGCACCACGTCGGACGCGGGTTTGGTCCTGGGCATCTGCGCGGCTCTGGAGATCCCGCTCATGCTCGGCTTCGGCGCACTGGGCATGCGCATCGACCTGCGCAAGCTCGTCCTGTCGGGTGGTGCGGTGGCCTTGGCGTACTACACGGTCATGCTCACCACGACCGCAACCTGGCAGGTCATGGCCGCCCAACTCCTGCACGCCACGGTCATCTCGGCGGTGATGGGCGTGGGCATCTCGTACTTCCAGGACATCGCCCCAGACCGCCCCGGCTACGCTACAACTCTGTACACCAACACCATGAAGCTCAGCGGCATGCTGGCCGGCCCGCTGTTGGCAGTGTCAGCCTTCTTCGGCTACCGCAGCGCCTACGCGATCGGCCTGACCATGTCCGCCCTGGGCTTGGTGTTCCTACTGGCAGCCCGCCGCCACAACTCCCAGGGATAAACGTTGGACCTGCTGGACCGCCAACAGAAGTTGCAGGCCGAAGCAGAGGACGTCCTGACGTCCCTGGACCTGATGACCCACCTGAGCAGGCTGGGCAAGCCAGTCCGAACAGGCAGCGCGGCGCTGGGCCTGATGGTCAAGCGAGACATCGACATCACGGTCGTAGTCCCCACCCTGAACATGGCCCCCGTGGCCACCCTCGGCGCCCACCTGTCCCTGCACATGCAGGTCCGAGTAGTCCAAATCCGCAACGACACGGGCCACTGGAACACCGACCCGAACTACCCGGACGGCCTCTACCTGGGCGTGAAGTACGACCAGGACTGGAACCTGGACCTCTGGTTCGTGGACGACCCAACCCGCCAACCCGACCTGCACCACGCCGCCACCTTCCCACCCAGGCTCACGGAGGAGACGAGGGCGGCGATCCTGCACATCAAGCACGACTTCCCGGAGTACCGAAGCCTGGAGCTGTACGAGGCAGTGCTGGACGGCGGCGTGCGCACAGTGGGGGAGTACATCCGGTGGCGTGAAAGCCACTGAGTACTCCGCCCTTTTAGGGAGAACGGACGCCGGTTCGTTGGTACGACTGTCCCCCTGAACAAGGGGGGACAAGATCAATGGCACCTAGAAGGATCGGCGGCGCAGGCGGTGGCAGCGACCCTGCGAACAAGGGCAGCAACGCGGGGGCGGTAGTCCTCGCGGGGGTGGTCGCGCTAGGGGCGGCCGGCGGCAGCGCCGGCATCAGCACGATCAGCGAACTAACCGGCACCACAACCAGCCAATCCATCTCCGCCCGCACAACCAACGGCCAACAAGCCGCCAAACGCGGCGACACGAACTCCGCCTGGCGACAATTCAAGATGCGAGAACGCCAACGCACTCTCAAACAACAAGCGGAATGTGTAACCTCCTCGTACGGTCAGGTCCAAGACTACTTCCTACAACACCGCTGCACCTCAATGGACAAGATCCTACTGGCGGTAGAGGACGACTCCGGCAACACGGCCGTCATCTCAGTAGTGTGGACAAGCTTCAGCAGATCAAAAGACGCCAGCGGCTTCAAAACCCTCATGGACAAACACGGCACCGGTGACATCACTCCTCTAGCAGGCGCACTGCTAAACCTGTCCGACATCCACTTCAACGGCCACAACTACGGCTCAACCCGATCCGGCAACACCATCACCACAGCCGAAGCCGAAACCGCAACCGGCCATCTGGAACCCGAGATCCTCGACGCCTTGGCAGAGGTGGCCGCCCACATGCCCAAACCCTAGAACGGCAAGCTCTTCGGCGGAGCCGGCAAGTGGCAGTCCACCGAGGAGGACACAGCGCAACTTGGGCTTCTTGCTTGTGTCATCCCCGTATGGCCTGCCCGAAGGGCT
>NZ_JBBEGC010000025.1:0-83485 GCF_037401995.1 Saccharothrix sp. CCNWYY140 | reverse complement strand
AGCCCTTCGGGCAGGCCATACGGGGATGACACAAGCAAGAAGCCCAAGTTGCGCTGTGTCCTCCTCGGCGGACTGCCACTTGCCGGCTTCGCCGAAAGACCCCCCGCCTACATGCCTTCCAGGGCTTCGCGGAAGGGCAGCATTTTTGCGTGGGCCTCGCGGACCTCGGAGTCCGGATCTGACTCGGCTACCAGGCCGCAGCCTGCGAACAGGCGTGCTGTGCGGCCTTCTACCTGGGCGCAGCGGAGTGCGATGCCCAGTTCTCCGTCGCCGTTGCCGTCGATCCAGCCGACTGGGCCTGCGTAGCGGCCTCGGTCCATGCCCTCTAGTTCCTCGATCACCGCGATGGCGTCCGCGCGGGGTGTGCCGCCTACGGCTGCGGTGGGGTGGAGAGCCTCGCCTAGCCTCAGGAGAGACGGCGAGTCGTTGAGGGTGCCTATGACGTCGCTGGACAGGTGTGACACGTTCGGCAGGCGTAGTACGGACGGTCCCTCGACGGACATCGTCGCGCAGAACGGGCGCAGGGTGTCGGCTAGTGAGGCGACTGCGTACTCGTGTTCCTCGCGGTTCTTGCCTGACGACAGCAGTGCAGCTTCGAGTTCGTCGTCGGACATGCCGTCGTGTGGCCAGGTGGTGCCCGCTAGTACTCGCGAGTCGACCACCTGTCCGGACCTGCGGAGCAGCAGTTCGGGGGTGGCTCCGACCAGGCCGTCTACCGCGTACACCCAGCACTCGGGGTAGCGGCGGGCCAAGCCCTGGAGGACGAAACGGTGGTCGATGGGGGCGTCGGCTACGGCCAGGAGGTCGTGGGCCAGGACGACTTTGCCCAGTTCACCGGCCCGCATTCGGGCCACGGCTGTTCGCACGGCCTCCCGGTAGGCGGTCACCGGCAGCTTTCCGTCTGCGTAGCGGACGGTCGAGGGGCGGGTGACGGGCTGGACGGTGTGAGGTTCGCTTTCGCCGATTGTGGTGAGCCATGTCTCACCGTTGCGGCGGCCGACCACGACCTCCGGGACCACCAACACAGACCGGCCCGGTCGGTCGGCGAACGCCATGCTGACGAATGCGACCGGGCCTGAGCCCGGTACGCCCAGTTCGTCTTCTACGTCCAACGACGCTGTGAAGTCGCGCCACCAGGTGTCGGCGGCGGCGAAGCGGTCTGGTCCCGACACCTCCACGCGGGCTGCCTCACCCCAGCCGACCAGGCCTGATCCGTCCCGCACCCACGCCAGGGCACCGGTCGGCGCGGGCAGCTTGCCCAGTAGGCCGCCGGCCGTGACGCGCCTGGTGTGGACGCGCAACCGCTGTCGGGTCCGTGAGGCGGGAGCTGAGGTCACGGCGTCGAGGGTATGGACTCAACGCTGAGATTCCGCGTCCGGCCAGCCCTAGACTCCTCAGTTGTGGTGGACAACGCAGTGCGGACCGGGCGTCGGCGGAAGGTGAAGCTGCTGGTGGGCCGGGCACTGGTGGTCCTGGGTGGCCTGGTGACGTTGATCGGTCTGACCCTGTTGGCCGCGTGCGTGCGCGACGACCTGGCCATCGAGAAGCGGCTGGGCAAGGCGACCGCCGAGGTGGTGTCGGTCTCGTTCCAGCGCACGGTGGTGCGGTTCGCGACGCCGGACGGCAAGGTCTACAGCCCCTCGCAGGGCGTGCTGTACCCGGACGGGCTGGAGCCGGGTCAGCTGGTGCGCATCGAGTACGACACCGCCGACCCCGAGGTCGCGCGGGTGGCCGAGCGGACCTGGACCCTGGCGATCCTGCCGATCTCGACGTTCCTGCTCGGGGTGTGGGCCGTGCTGTTGCCGCTGTTCTGGTGGGTGCGCCGCCGCTTGTGACACTTGTTCCCGAAATCCGCCTCCAGGTGTAACATTGCCCGCATGGACCTGGAGGCGGAGTTCGAGCGCGCCGTCAGCGGTGAGCAGCGCGTCGAGCCGCGGGACTGGATGCCCGACGGCTACCGCAAGACCCTGATCCGGCAGATCGCGCAGCACGCGCACTCCGAGATCATCGGCATGCAGCCCGAGGGCAACTGGATCAGCCGCGCGCCCTCGCTGCGCCGCAAGGCGATCCTGCTGGCCAAGGTCCAGGACGAAGCCGGCCACGGGCTCTACCTGTACGCGGCCACCGAGACGCTGGGCGCGGACCGGGGCGAGCTGACCGAGAACCTGATCAACGGGCGGCAGAAGTACTCGTCGATCTTCAACTACCCCACGCTGTCCTACGCCGACGTCGGCACGATCGGCTGGCTCGTGGACGGCGCGGCCATCTGCAACCAGGTGCCGCTGTGCCGCACCTCCTACGGCCCGTACGCGCGCGCCATGATCCGCATCTGCAAGGAGGAGTCCTTCCACCAGCGGCAGGGCTACGAGCTGCTGATGACCATGATGAGCGGCACGGACGCCCAGCGCGCGATGGTGCAGGAGTCGGTGAACCGGTTCTGGTGGCCGTCGCTGATGATGTTCGGCCCGCCGGACTCGGAGAGTTCCAACACCGAGCAGTCGATGAAGTGGCGCATCAAGCGCAACACCAACGACGAGCTGCGGCAGAAGTTCGTGGACATGACCGTGCCGCAGGCGGAGAAGCTCGGCGTGACCCTGCCCGACCCCGAGTTGAAGTGGAACCCCGAGCGCGGGCACCACGACTTCGGCCAACCCGACTGGGACGAGTTCTGGCAGGTCGTGGGCGGCAACGGACCGACCAACGCGCAGCGGATCGCGCATCGGCGCAAGGCGCACGAAGACGGGGAGTGGGTGCGTGCCGCCGCAGAGGCGCACGCTGCTCGTCGCGCACGTCAGGAGGGTGTGGCATGAGTTCGTCGTGGCCGCTGTGGGAGGTGTTCGTGCGGGGCAAGCGCGGGCTCAACCACGTGCACGTGGGGTCCCTGCACGCGCCGGACGCGGAGATGGCGCTGCGCAACGCCCGTGACGTCTACACGCGCCGCAACGAGGGCGTGTCGATCTGGGTCGTGCCGGCCGCCGCGATCACGGCGTCCTCGCCGGACGAGAAGGACCCGTTCTTCGCGCCCAGCGGCGACAAGGTGTACCGGCACCCGACGTTCTACTCGATCCCCGAGGACGTGCCGCACCTATGACCCGGGTGCGGGTGTCCCGCAGAACACAGCGACAACGCCGTCCCTGAGCGCTGGTGGCCACTATGAGTTTCGACAACGCTTATGAATCCCTGATCGACCACGAGGACACGCACTGGGCGTTCGGGACCGGGTTCTCCGAGGCCCTGCCCGGGGTCGACCGGGCGGTTCCGTCCGATGTGGACAGTGCGGACCTGTTCGCCTACTGCCTGATGCTCGGCGACGACGCCCTGGTGCTGTCCCAGCGGCTGGCCGAGTGGTGCTCGCGCGCGCCCGAGCTGGAAGAGGACGTGGCGCTGGCCAACATCGCCCTGGACCTGCTCGGCCAGGCCCGCCTGCTGCTGACCCGGGCGGGCGAGGTCGAGGGGCTGGGGCGGGACGAGGACGCGCTGGCGTACCTGCGCGACGAGCGGGACTTCCGCAACGTCCACCTCGCCGAGATCGAGTGCGGGCCGTTCGCGGGCGGCGACTTCGCCACGACGATGGCGCGGCTGCTGGTGTTCTCGACGTGGAAGATCGCGCAGTACTCGTCGTTGGTCGGTTTCGCCGACCCCGTGGTGGCCGCCGTGGCTGCGAAGGGGTTGAAGGAGCTGGCCTACCACCGCGACCACGCGGCCCAGTGGGTCGTGCGGCTCGGTGACGGGACCGACGAGTCGCACCGGCGGATGCAGGCCGGGCTGGCGCGGGTCTGGCCGTTCCTGGAGGAGCTGTTCGCGGCGCACCCGGTGGAGCAGCGGTTGGGTCTCGACCCCGCTTTCTACCGGGCCGAGTTCGACTCGGTGATCGACGCGGTGGTGTCCGCGGCGGGACTGGAGCGGCCGTCGTCGGTGCCCGCCGCGCGGGTCAACGGCCGGGCCGGGCGCGACGGCGTGCACACCGAGGCGATGGGCTACCTGCTGGCGGAGATGCAGCACCTGCACCGGTCCCTGCCGGGGGCGACGTGGTGACCGCGCTGGCCGTGGCGTCGGCGGTCCGGGACCCGGAGCTGCCGGTGCTGACGCTGGCCGACCTGGGCGTGCTGCGGTCGGTCGAGGAGGAGGACGGGCGGGTCCTGGTGACCATCACGCCCACCTACTCCGGCTGCCCCGCCGTCGAGGAGATGGGCGCGGACCTCAAGCGGTCGCTGCGCGCGGCCGGGTACGCGGAGGTCGAGGTCAGGACGTCGCTGGCACCGGCGTGGACCACGGACTGGATCAGCGAGGAGGGCCGGCGCAAGCTGGCGGAGGCCGGCATCGCGCCCCCGTCCCGCATCGGCCCGCGCGCGGTCGGCCCGGTCCCGCTGACCCTGACCCCGCCGTCCGCACGCGTCCCGTGCCCGCGCTGCGGGTCGCCCCGCACCGAGGAGCTGTCCCGGTTCGGGTCCACGGCGTGCAAGGCGCTGCGGCGCTGCCTGGACTGCGCCGAGCCCTTCGAGCACATCAAGGAGATCTAGATGGCCCGGCCGGTGTTCCACAAGCTGACCGTGGCGTCCGTAGACCGCCTCTGCGAGGACGCCGTGGCCGTCACCTTCGACGTGCCGCCGGAGCTGGCTCCCGAGTTCGCGTTCAAGGCGGGCCAGTACCTAACCCTGCGGCAGGGCGACGAACGCCGGTCGTACTCGATCTGCGCCCCGGTCGGCGCCCCGCCACGCATCGGCGTGCGGCGCGTGGACACGGGCTTGTTCTCGACGTGGCTGGTCGACCGCCTGACCCCCGGTGACGTGGTGGAAGTCCTGCCGCCTGCCGGCAACTTCACGCCGACTTCGGGCACCCACCACTGCCTGGTCGTGGCCGGTTCGGGCATCACACCGGCCCTGTCGATCGCCGCCACGGCTTTGGCCGCGGGTGAGCGGGTGACGCTGCTGTACGGGAACCGCCGGACGGACACGGTGATGTTCGCCGAGGACCTGGCCGACCTGAAGGACCGCTACCCGTCCCGGTTCCAGCTGATCCACGTGCTGTCCCGTGAGCCTCGGGACGTGGAGTTGTTCACCGGCCGTCTGGATGGCGAGAAGCTGCGGGCGTTGCTGGGGACGGTCGTGCCTTTCGAGTCCATCGACCAGTGGTGGCTGTGCGGGCCTTACGGCATGGTGCGCGACGCGGAGGCTGTGCTGTCGTCGCTGGGCGTGCCGGCGACGTCCGTCCACCACGAACTGTTCTACGTGGACGAGCCCCCACCGCCTCCTCGGCGTGCCGAGCAGGTGTTGTCGTCGGTGGGCGAGGGCACGGTCATCCTGGACGGCCGCACCACCACCGTCCCGCTGCCGCCGGACACGCCGATCCTCGACGCGGCCCAGCGGGTGCGGTCGGACTTGCCTTTCGCCTGCAAGGGCGGGGTGTGCGGGACGTGCCGGGCGCTGGTCGTGTCGGGCGAGGTCGACATGCGGCGCAACTACGCGTTGGACGAGTCGGAGGTGGCGGCGGGCTTCGTGCTGACCTGCCAGTCCGTGCCGGTGACCCCGGCGGTGACGGTCGACTTCGACGCCTAGGCGCAACTAGCGTAGCCAGGTCACGATTGGGCCGAATGTCGTATCACGTTAGTGCTACGGCATGATCTTCGTCATGTCGCTGCACGCCTTCCTCGACGAGTCGCGCCGAGGCTCCACCTACCTGGTCGCCGTCGTCACCATGCGGTCCCGAGACCTCGACCGCGCCCGCTCGGCGCTGCGCGCCAAGGTGAAGCCCGGCCAACGGCGCCTGCACTTCAAGAAGGAGAACACCACGCGGCAAGGCGAGATCGTCGCGCTGATGAACCGATTGGACATGCGCGCCCGGCTCTGGCTCTGCGACCACTCGAACGACGTCGTCGCCCGACGCATGTGCCTGACCGCAGTCGCGGCCCACCTGCTCGAATCGGGCGTCGCACGGCTGGCGCTGGAAAGCTGCCAGCACCAGGACAGTCGTGACCGCACCACGCTGGCCGCCGTCGTGGGCAAGGCGGACGAGTTCAGCTACGAGCACCTCAGGCCGCACGAGGATCCGCTGCTGTGGCTGAGTGATTCCATCGCCTGGTGCTACGGGGTCGGTGGCGAGTGGCGGCGGCGCGTCCAGGGCCTGGTCGACGAGGTCCACAGGGTGGAGGTGCCGTAGAAAGCGCGAAACCCGGCAACCGGCCGTCCGACCGGTGAACCGGGTTCACTTCCGGCTCCTATTGGAACCGGCATGGCAATGCTAGCACGACGGCCAGCGGATGTTGATCACACTATCGGGTCATAGAGGACTGCCACCAGCCGAGAACCTCTTCGGCCACCTCCGGCATCGCCACCAGCAACCCGTCCACCGGCAGCGGCGCGTCGTCGCCGCGGCGGTCCAGGACGGCGGCGCCGGACTCGACCGCCAAAGCCACCGCGCCGGCCACGTCCCACTCGTGGTAGCTGTGCAGCACGGCCGCCGCCGCGTGTCCCAGGGCCACCTGCGCCACCGCCAGCGCCTTCGACCCCAGCACCCGCACGCCCGTCCCCGCCACCGCCGCCCGCGAGATGAACTCGCCCATCCCCGGCCACGGCCCGGTCCGCGTCATCTCCGTGCACACGATCGAGCTGACCGCCTGCTCGCCCAGCTTCACCGGCGTCCCGTTCGCCCGCATCCCCCGGCCGCGCGCGGCGGCGTAGATCTGCGCCCGGTACGGGTCCGCCACCACGCCGACCACCGGCCCCCACCGGTCCACCAGCGCCAGGCTGTACGCGCACCACGGCACGCCCGCCACGTAGTTCGCCGTCCCGTCCACCGGGTCCACCACCCAGCGGAACTCGGCGTCGGACGCCACGTCCTCGTCGGTGTCCTCGCAGAACACCGGGATGTCCGGGAACTCGGCCATCAGCACCCGCCGCGTGTGCCGTTCCAGGGTCCGGTCCGTGTCGGTCACCCAGTCGAACGGCGACGCGTCGTCGTCGGGTCGCGCGCCCCGGCCGGCCGTCGCCATGATGACGTCCGACGCGTCGTTGGCCAGGCGTCCCGCTATCTCCAACGCGATCGACACCAGACCGGGATCGACGGGCTGCGCGGGTCGGGACGACAAGACGGTCATGCCGAGCTAGTGTCACCGCCCCTGGTGTCCGCGATGCGACCTCCAGGTGAAGCGACGACGATCCTTCGGTCAACGTCAACCGTGACGCGAGGATTTCGACCTTCGTTCCCCGATCCGTCACGCCACCGTGTCCTTCGCACCTCAAGGTGATCGGCGTGCGTGTAGCGATCGTCACCGAGAGCTTCCTCCCGCAGGTGAACGGGGTGACCAACTCCGTCCTGCGCGTGCTGGAGCACCTGCGTGCGCACGGCCACCAGGCCCTCGTGGTCGCCCCGGGCGCGGGGGCCGACCACCACCACGGCACCCCGGTCGTCCGGGTGCCCGCCGTCGACCTGCCCCGGTTCAGCTCCCTGCCCGTCGGCGTGCCGACCCGCAAGGTCCTCACCGCGCTCGCCGACTTCCGCCCCGACGTCGTCCACCTCGCCAGCCCGTTCGTCATGGGCGCCCGGGGCCTGTCCGCCGCCCGCCGCCTCGGCCTGCCGACGGTCGCGGTGTACCAGACCGACGTCGCCGGTTTCGCCGGCCACTACGGCCTGGGCCTGACCGCGCGCGCCGCGTGGCGCTGGACCCGCCGCCTGCACTCCCAGGCCGACCGCACCCTCGCGCCGTCGACATGGGCGGTGGAGGCGTTGCGCGAGCACGGGGTTCCGCGCGTCCACCGGTGGGGTAGAGGAGTGGACGTGGACCTCTTCGCACCTCACCGCCGTGACGAGACCCTGCGCCGTTCCCTGGCTCCGAACGGCGAAGTGCTCGTCGGCTACGTCGGCCGGTTGTCCCCGGAGAAGCAGGTGGACCGCTTGCGCGCCTTGCGGGACGTGCCCGGCATCCGCCTGGTAGTCGTCGGCGAGGGACCCGAGGAGGCGGCGCTCCGGCGTGACCTGCCCGACGCGGCTTTCCTGGGCTTCCGCACCGGCGTCGCGCTCGCGGAGGCCTACGCGTCGCTGGACGTCTTCGTGCACACCGGTCCGCACGAGACGTTCTGCCAGGCCGTGCAGGAGGCGCTGGCCAGCGGCGTGCCCGTGGTCGCCCCCGACGCCGGCGGCCCGCGCGACCTGGTCCAGCCCGACACCGGCTACCTGTTCACCACCGACGACGACCTGCGAGCAGCCGTGACGGCGTTGTGCGACCCGCTGCGCCGCAAGCGCTACGGCCACGCCGCCCGCCGGTGGGTCCGGGGCCGGACGTGGTCGGCGGTGTGCGACGAACTCCTGGGCCACTACCAAGCCGTCCTGGGTTGGCCGGAGCGTCAAGCCGCATGAGGATCGTGCAGCTGGCCAACTTCTACGGCCCGCGCTCAGGCGGCCTGCGCACGGCCCTGCACCACCTGGGCACCGGTTACGCCGCAGCGGGCCACGAGGTGATCTTGGTGGTCCCCGGTCCCGCCCACGCCGACGAGCACCTGTCCGCCAGGGTCCGCCGCATCACCCTCCCCGCACCGCAACTCCCCGGCACCGGCGGCTACCGGGCCGTCGACCCGTGGCGCGTGCGAACCCTCCTGGACCACCTCCACCCGGACCGCCTGGAGGTCTCCGACCGCCTGACCTTGCGCGGGATGGGCAAGTGGGCGTCCGCGAACGGCGTGCCGAGCGTCGTCATCTCGCACGAGCGTTTGGACCGGCTGTTGGAGCAGTTCCTCCTGCCGCCGGCGTTGGCGAGGGCGGGCGCGGACTGGGCGAACGCGCGCATGGCGGCCAGCTACGACACCGTCGTCTGCACCACGGATTTCGCCCGGCAGGAATTCGACCGCATAGGCGCACGCAATGTGGCCCGGGTCCCTCTAGGCGTCGACCTGCACACTTTCACCCCGACCCGCCACAACCGCTCCCTGAAACGCGACCTGGCGCAGGGCGCGGACGCACTGTTGATCCACTGCGGCCGACTCTCCCCGGAAAAGCACGTGGAACGCAGCGTCGACACCGCCGCGGCCCTCCACACCGCCGGCCACCGCATCCGCTTGGTGATCGCCGGCGACGGCCCGAGGCGGGAGGCGCTGGAACGGAGGGCAGCGGGCCTGCCGGTGACTTTCCTGGGCTTCGTGAACCAGCGGACGGAGGTGGCCACCCTCCTGGCCACGGCGGACATCTCCCTGGCCCCCGGCCCACACGAGACTTTCGGCCTGGCGGCACTGGAGGCCCTGGCCTCCGGCACTCCGGTGGTCGTGTCGGCGTCCTCGGCTTTGCGCGAGATCGTCCAACCCGGCTGCGGCGCAGCGGTCCCCGACGACGCTTCAGCCTTCGCCGGCGCGGTGAACACCCTGTTGGACGACCCCGAACCAACCCGCCGAGAAGCAGCAAGGGCACGGGCGGAGCAATACCCGTGGCAAACCGCCATAGACGGCATGCTCACCGCCCTACAAGCCACCTAACCCACCCCACCCGCCTCTTCCCGGCCTCCCTGGGGATTGGTTCGGGGTTTCCGCCCACAACCACCCTCTTCTCCCGCCAACCCCCACGCCGCCGCCCACCAACGCCGCCGGACCCGCCGCCTGCCCCCCGACGGACCCACCAGCCGCCTCAACCCACGGCCTGCCTGAACCGCGGGCTTGCCTGAACCCGCCGCCCGCCTGAACCCGCCGCCCGCCTGAACCCGCCGCACGGACGGGCCCGCCGTCCGCCACCGCGACCTGCCGCTAGCCGCTGCGAACCGCCGCCTGCCGCCTGGACCCGCCGCCGGCCGCCCGGCTCACGTCGCACAGGCGCTGCTGGCTGCTCGTACCGCACAGGTTTCCCCGGCGCCTCCTTGAGCGCGTGCTCGGCAGGCGGCCACTCGCGCTCGCTGTCGGACGTCCGGCAGCCGGGCCGCAGTGCGGTCATCGGGCTTGAGAGCTGCGGGCGGCCGGCGGTGGGCGCGGGCTGCGGGCGGCTGGCGGTGGGCACAGGCTGCGGGCTGCGGGCGGCGGGTACAGGCCGCGGGCGGCTGGTTGTCAGGGGTTGGGTGCAGGCTGCGGGCGCCGGCGGCGGGTGGTTGGCCGCCGGGCGGCTGGCGGTGGGCTGTGCGCAGCTGGCCGCGGGCGAGTGCGGGCTGCGGGGGCCTCAGGGGCTGCGAGGCTCGGGGCGGCGGGGTCGGGCTGGGGCGCTGGGGGCTGCGCGGGCACGGGCCGCAGGGCCGCAGGGCCGCAGGGCCGCAGGGCTCGGGACGAGGGCTGCGCGGGCTCGTGCCAGAGGGTCGCGGGGCTGGGGCTGGGGCTGCGAGGGCTTGGGCTGCGGGCTGGAGGGCTGCGGGGCTTGGACTGGGACCTTGGGCTGGAGGGCTGGAGGGCTGTGGGGTGGGTTCGGGTGGGTGGGGTGGATGTGTGTGGGTGGGTGGGGTGTGCGAGGGGGCCTTGGGCCGGGGGCGCCTCCTTGTTCATTACGGCAACGTGAGTGGTAAGTGGAAAGTGCCCGGGGAACGGCGGGTTCGCTATATCGAGTGGATTTTGGGGACTAAGGGAACCTTTGTGAGGGGTGTTGGTGTGAAGGGGCTGTGGGTTCGGGAGGGGTGGGGTGGGGGTGTGCGGGATGTGGGGGGTTGGGGGCGTCACCTAGGCTTTGGGCATGTCGCGTGCAGGTTTGGACAAGAACCCCCGCGAAGTCGCCGAGATGTTCGACGGTGTGGCCAAGGGCTACGACCGCACGAACTCCGTCATGACCCTGGGGTTCGACCGGCGCTGGCGGGAGTGGAGTCGGCGGGTTCTCGATGCCCGTGCCGGGGAGCGGGTGCTTGACCTCGCTGCCGGGACGGCGGTGTCCACCGTCGAGTACGCCGCGTCCGGGGCTTGGTGTGTGGCGGCTGACTTCTCCATCGGCATGTTGCTCGGCGGTAAGCACCGGGACGTGCCCAAGGTGGCTGCCGACGCGCTCAAGTTGCCCTTTGCGGACGGTGTGTTCGATGCCGTCACGGTGTCCTTCGGCATCCGGAACTTCAACGACACCGAGGCCGCTCTCCGGGAAATGGCCCGTGTGGTCAAACCGGGTGGCCGGCTGGTGATCTGCGAAGTGTCCACACCTACGTTCCGGCCGTTCCGGTTCGTCTACATGCGCTACCTGCTCAAGATCCTCCCGTTCATCGGCCGGGTCGTCTCCTCCAACCCGGACGCCTACCAGTACCTCGCCGAGTCCATGCGCACCTGGCCCGACCAGCGCAGCCTCGCCGAGATCATCGCGAAGGCCGGGTGGGAGGACGTGGCCTGGATGAACCTGACCTTCGGGATGGTTGCCCTGCACCGGGCCACCAAGCCCCTCGAGGAGTCCAAGCCACTGGAGGCGAGCGAGTGAAGGCCGAGGAGAGCCAGTGAGGGTTGGGGTGGTCGGGGCGGGGAACATTGGGGCCTCCGTCGCCAAGAAGTTGGCGAAAGCGGGGCACGACGTTCTGATCGCCAACAGTCGTGGGCCGGAGACGCTGCCGGACCTCGACGGGGTTGCCAAGGGGACCGTGGACGACGCCCTCGACAGGGACGTCACGTTCCTCGCCGTGCCGTGGGTCGCGATGGACGACGTCACCGGCGGGCGGGACTGGAGCGGGAAGATCGTGGTCGACACGAGCAACCCGATCCTCCCCGGCTTCGCGTTCGCCGACATCGGGGACCGACCTTCCAGCGCCATCGTCGCGGAGAAGGTTCCGGGCGCGCGGCTGGTCAAGGGGTTCAACACGCTCAGCCCGGAGCGGCTGGAGCGGGACGCTCGCACGGTGATCTTCCTGTCCGGGGACGACCCCGAGGCCACGAAGGTGGTCGCCGAGCTGGTCGAGTCCGCCGGCTGGGCGGCGGTCGACCTCGGGTCCTTGGAGACCGGTGGGCGTCTCCAGCAGTACCCGGGTGGACCGTTGCCGGGGCTCAGCCTGGTCCAGCAGGACTGAAGGCCTCTACGGGAGCAAGATCCTCAGCAACCCATAAGTAGACTCGGCCCCGGACTTTGTGAACTGACGCACAAGGAGCGGGGATGACGACTCCCAGCCGCCGCAAGGCAGGCGAGGACGCCGAGGTGATCGTGGTCGGCGCGGGGCCCGCGGGGTCGACGGCCGCGACCTACCTGGCCCGCGCGGGCCTGGACGTGCTGCTGTTGGAGAAGAGCACGTTCCCCCGCGAGAAGGTGTGCGGTGACGGGCTCACCCCGCGTGGCGTGAAGCAGCTGATCGACCTGGGCATCGACACCCGGGAAGAGGCCGGCTGGCTGCACAACCGGGGCCTCCGAGTGGTCGGTGGCGGGGTCACGCTCGAACTCGACTGGCCGGACCTGGCGACCTTCCCGCCCTACGGCGTGGTCCGCCCCCGCCAGGACTTCGACGAGATGCTCGCCAAGACCGCCCAGCAGGCCGGCGCGCGCCTCTACGAGCAGACGACCGTCACCGCGGCCATCCAGGAGAACGGCCGCGTGGTCGGCGTGGAGGCCAAGACGGGGCCGGACAAGCAGCCGGTCACCTACCGCGCCCCGATCGTCCTGGGCTGCGACGGTGTCAGCGCCCGGCTCGCGCTCAGCGTCGGCATCCAGAAGGACGACGCCAAGCCGATGGGCGTGGCCGTCCGCCGCTACTACGCCAGCCCCCGCACCAAGGACGACTACCTGGAGTCGCACCTGGAGCTGTGGGACCGCCAGAACGACGTCCTGCTCCCCGGCTACGGCTGGATCTTCGGCATGGGCGACGGCTCGGTGAACGTCGGCCTGGGCATCCTCAGCACCTCCAAGGCCTACGGGACTACGGACTACCGAGCCCTCCTGCGCTCCTGGCTCGACGGCACCCCGGAGGAGTGGGGCTTCCGCGAGGAGAACGCGACCAGCCGCATCGGCGGCGCCGCGCTGCCGATGGGGCTCAACCGGAAGCCGCACTACCGTGACGGGCTGCTCCTCGTGGGTGACGCGGGCGGCATGGTGAACCCGTTCAACGGCGAGGGCATCGGTTACGCGATGGAGTCGGCGCGGATCGCCGCCGAATCGGTCGTCCAAGGGCTGGCCCGCACCGGGTACAGCCGGGAACGCGCACTTCACGGCTACCCGGTCCGCATCGAGCAGGCGTTGGGCAGCTACTACCGGCTCGGCAACGTCTTCTCGAAGCTCATCGGCAACCCCGCGGTCATGCGCACGGCGACCAAGTACGGCCTACCTCGGAAAACGCTGATGAAACTGGTTCTGAAGCTGCTCGCGGGCCTTTACGACCCCAAGGACGGCGACTCCTTCGACCGTCTCATCACGGCCGCCACGAAACTCACCCCAACGGCCTAATCAGCCCCTGCTAGCCGACGCAGCGCCGCCCTACGGGTCGGCGCTGTTTCGTTTTGGGTGTGCTCCCGTTCACTCCGGGGCCCCAAAGCTGTTGATCTGCACCGTGTAAGACCAGGTCAGAGCATGTCCAGGGGGTGCGGTTCACGCCTCTGTGTGACGTTCTACACTGGCCCCCAGGTCTTGTGAATCAGTTCACAACCGGCTGAGATGCCTTGTGAAGTGTTTCACAAGCGACCTGCGGAAAGTTAGGTCCGCCTAACCTCCGCCAGGCCGCAACAACACCCTTAGGGTGCGCAACGGTCGGCGGTGCCACCACCACCGCGACGACGCGAGGAAAGGACGACGGAGAGTGCTGGACCCTTACCTCCCCCTCGTATTGATGTTCGCCCTCGCCGCGGCCTTCGCCCTGTTCTCCGTGACGGCCGCCCCGTACATCGGGCCCCGCCGCTACAACAAGGCGAAGCTCGACGCCTACGAGTGCGGCATCGAACCGTCACCCCAGCCCGTGGTCGGCGGTGGCCGCATGCCGGTCGCCTACTACCTCACGGCGATGCTGTTCATCCTGTTCGACATCGAAATGGTGTTCCTCTACCCCTTCGCGGTCTCCGCGGACCGGCTCGGCCTGTTCGGCCTGGTGGAGATCGCACTGTTCGTCGCGACGGTCGGCTTCGCGTACGCCTACGTGTGGCGGCGCGGCGGCCTCGACTGGAACTGAGGGGGAAGACCCGTGGGCCTGGAAGAGAAGCTCCCGAACGGCATCCTGCTCGCCAGCGTGGAGAAGCTGGTCAACTGGACCCGCAAGTCCTCGCTCTGGCCGGCCACGTTCGGCCTCGCCTGCTGCGCCATCGAGATGATGACCACCGGTGGCCCGCGCTACGACCTGGCGCGGTTCGGCATGGAGGTCTTCCGCGCCTCGCCGCGGCAGGCCGACCTGATGATCGTCGCGGGCCGGGTGACCAACAAGATGGCGCCGGTGCTGCGCCAGATCTACGACCAGATGCCCGAACCGCGGTGGGTGCTGGCGATGGGCGTGTGCGCGTCCAGCGGCGGCATGTTCAACAACTACGCGGTCGTGCAGGGCGTGGACCACGTCGTGCCGGTCGACATGTACCTGCCGGGCTGCCCGCCGCGGCCGGAGATGCTGATCGACGCGATCCTCAAGATCCACGCGAAGATCATGGACGAGCCGCTGGGGCAGAACCGGGCCGCGCTGCTGGCCGAGCAGGGCAAGCGCACGGAGCTGATCCCGTCGTCCCAGCGCTTTGCGAAGAAGTGAGTGAGATGACGCAGCCAGGGGACGAGCACTCCAGCGCCGAGCGCGCCGTCGAGGGCTTGGAGGCGACCAACGGCGCCGCGCCGAAGGCGCCCATCGTCGCGGGCAAGGCCCGCAAGGGCATGTTCGGCGTCGCGGGGTCCGGTGACACGTCGGGCTTCGGCGGCCTGCGGCTGCCCGCCCACGTCGCCGCGCCCAGCGAGCGGCCGTTCGGCGGGTGGTTCGACGAGGTCGCCGACGAGCTGATCGCCGCGATCCACGAGGCCGGCCTGCCCGGCGACACCATCCAGCAGATCACCGTCGACCGCGACGAGATCACGTTCTACCTGCGCCGGGAGAACCTGGTCGAGGTGGCGCGGATCCTGCGCGACGACCCGGCGCTGCGCTTCGAGCTGTGCAGCTCGGTGTCCGGTGTGGACTACGGGCCGGACGCCCCGCAGCGGCTGCACTCGGTGTACCACCTGACGTCGATGACCTACCGCCGGCGCATCCGGCTGGAGGTCGCGGTCGACGTGGACGACGCCCACATCCCCAGCGTCGTGTCGGTCTACCCCACGGCGGACTGGCAGGAGCGGGAAGCCTGGGACATGTTCGGCATCGTCTACGACGGCCACCCGGGCCTGACCCGGATCCTCATGCCGGACGACTGGGACGGCCACCCGCAGCGCAAGGACTACCCGCTCGGCGGCATCCCGGTGGAGTACAAGGGCGCGGAGATCCCCCCGCCAGACCAGAGGCGGTCCTACTCATGAGCACCGAACGACTCTCCGAAGACCTGCTTGCAGGGTCGAGCCGACTCTCCGACGTGACCACGGGCACCGACACGACCTCGGTGGGCCGCGAGTCCGACACCGCCGCGCAGGCCGACGCCGCGAACGGCCGCGACCCGTACGACGCCACCTCCCGCCAGACCACCGAGGGCACCGTCTACACGGTGACCGGCGGCGACTGGGACGAGGTGCTGGCCGAGGCGGCGGGCGACGAGCGCATCGTCATGAACCTGGGCCCGCAGCACCCGTCGACGCACGGCGTGCTGCGCCTGGTGCTGGAGCTGGAGGGCGAGACCGTCACCCAGGCCCGCAGCGTCATCGGCTACCTGCACACCGGCATCGAGAAGAACTGCGAGTACCGGAACTGGACCCAGGGCGTCACCTTCGTGACGCGCATGGACTACCTGGCACCGCTGCACAACGAAGCCGCGTACTGCATGGCCATCGAGAAGCTGCTGGGCATCGAGGCCCCGGCCCGCGCGCAGACCATCCGGGTCATGCTCATGGAGCTGAACCGGATCTCCTCCCACCTGGTCGCCCTGGCGACCGGCGGCATGGAGTTGGGCGCGCTCACCGGCATGACCGCGGGCTTCCGCGAGCGCGAGGAAGTCCTGCACCTGCTGGAGTTCCTGACCGGCCTGCGGATGAACCACGCCTACATCCGCCCCGGCGGCCTGGCGCAGGACATCCCGGTCGACGCGCCGCAGCGCATCCGCGAGTTCATCAAGGTCATGGACTCGCGCCTGCCGGACTACGACAAGCTGCTCACCGGCCAGCCGATCTGGCGCAACCGCCTGGCGGGCATCGGCTACCTGCCGGTGGACGCGTGCCTCGCGCTGGGCATCACCGGCCCGATCCTGCGCTCCGCGGGCCTGCCGTGGGACCTGCGCAAGGTCCAGCCGTACTGCGGCTACGAGAACTACGAGTTCGAGGTGCCCACCTCGAACGACGCCGACTCGTTCGCCCGCTACCGGCTGCGGCTGGCGGAGATCCACGAGTCGCTCAAGATCGTCAAGCAGGCGGTGGACCGCCTGGAGCCCGGCCCGGTCATGGTGGACGACGCCAAGGTCGCGTGGCCGGCGCAGCTGACGATCGGCGCGGACGGCATGGGCAACTCGCTGGAGCACGTCCGCAAGATCATGGGCCAGTCGATGGAGTCCCTGATCCACCACTTCAAGCTGGTGACCGAGGGCTTCCAGGTGCCGGCGGGCCAGGTGTACGTGCCGATCGAGTCGCCGCGCGGCGAGCTGGGCTACCACCTGGTCTCCGACGGCGGCACCCGGCCGATGCGCGTGCACGTGCGCGAACCCAGCTTCGTGAACCTCCAGTCGATGCCCGCGATGTGCGAGGGCGGCATGGTCGCCGACGTCATCGCGTCGGTGGCCTCGATCGACCCGGTGATGGGTGGTTGTGACCGATGACCCAAACGCAGGAACCCACGCACGACTACGCGGACGTCTTCGGCCAGGACACCGTGGACCGGGCGCGGGCGATCATCGCCCGCTACCCGTACGCGCGGTCGGCGCTGCTGCCGATGCTGCACCTGGTGCAGTCGGTGGAGGGGTACGTCAGCCAGAACGGCATCGCGTTCTGCGCCGACCAGCTCGACCTGTCCCACGCCGAGGTCAGCGCGGTCGCGACCTTCTACACCATGTACAAGCGGCGGCCGTGCGGCGAGCACCTGGTCAGCGTGTGCACGAACACCCTGTGCGCCGCGCTGGGCGGTGACGCCATCTACGCGAAGCTGCGCGAGCACCTGGGCGCCGACGGCAAGCCGCTGGGCCACGAGCAGACCTCGGGCGAGCCGGGCGAGCCGGGCTCGATCACGCTGGAGCACGCCGAGTGCCTCGCCGCGTGCGACCTCGGCCCGGTCCTCCAGGTGAACTACGAGTTCTTCGACAACCAGACGCCCGAGAAGGCGTTGGAGCTGGTCAAGGCGTTGCAGGCGGGGGAGAAGCCGCACCCGACGCGGGGTGCGCCGCTCACCGACTTCCGCCAGGCCGAGCTCCAGCTCGCGGGCTTCTTCGAGGGCCGGGAGGCGGACCTGGACGGTCCGTCGGCCGCGCCGGAGACCGTGCGGGGCGCCGCGCTCGCGGCGGACCGCGGCTGGACCGCGCCGGCCATGCCGGACGACGCGGAGTTCCCGCCGCTGCCGGAAAAGAAGTAGGGGGAGGCGAACGTGGTCGACCAACTGACTCCGGTCCTCACCAAGCGCTGGCTGTCGCCGCGCTCGTGGACGCTGAAGACCTACGAGCAGCTGGAGGGGTACACGGCGCTGCGCAAGGCGCTCAAGGCCCACCCGGACCAGCTCATCCAGCAGTGCAAGGACTCCGGTCTGCGCGGCCGTGGCGGCGCGGGCTTCCCGACCGGCATGAAGTGGGGCTTCATCCCGCAGGGCGACGGCAAGCCGCACTACCTCGTCATCAACGCCGACGAGGGCGAGCCGGGCACCTGCAAGGACATCCCGCTGATGATGGCGGACCCGCACTCGCTGATCGAGGGCATCATCATCACCTCGTACGCGATCCGCGCGAACTTCGCCGCGATCTACGTGCGCGGCGAGGTGCTGCACTGCATCCGCCGGCTCAACGCGGCCGTGCAGGAGGCGTACGCGGCGGGCTACCTGGGCAAGGACATCCTCGGCTCGGGCTTCGACCTCGACGTGGTGGTGCACGCCGGCGCGGGCGCCTACATCTGCGGCGAGGAGACCGCCCTCCTGGACTCCCTGGAGGGCAAGCGCGGCCAGCCCCGGCTCAAGCCGCCGTTCCCCGCGACCGCCGGCCTCTACGCGTCGCCGACCGTGGTGAACAACGTCGAGACCATCGCGTCCGTCCCGTACATCGTCAACGGCGGCGCGGACTGGTTCCGCACGATGGGCCGCGAGCGGTCCCCGGGCCCGAAGATCTACTCGCTGTCCGGTCACGTCGAGCGCCCCGGCCAGTACGAGGCGCCGATGGGCACGACCCTGCGCCAGCTGCTGGACATGGCGGGCGGCATGAAGGACGGCATCCCGCTGAAGTTCTGGACGCCGGGCGGCTCGTCCACCCCGCTGTTCACCGCCGAGCACCTCGACGTGCCGCTGGACTTCGAGGGCGCGGCCGAGGCCGGCTCGATGCTGGGCACCACGGCGTTGCAGATCTTCAACGAGACCGTGTCGGTGCCGTGGGCGGTCATGAAGTGGACCGAGTTCTACAAGCACGAGTCGTGCGGCAAGTGCACGCCGTGCCGCGAGGGCACCTACTGGCTCGTCCAGATCCTCCAGCGCATGGTGCGCGGCGAGGGCACGGCCGGGGACATCGACACGCTGCTGGACGTCTGCGACAACATCCTGGGCCGGTCGTTCTGCGCCCTCGGTGACGGCGCGGTCAGCCCGATCACTAGCGGCATCAAGTACTTCAAGGACGAGTTCCTCGCCTTGTGCGACCAGAACTCGAAGGTTCTCGCAGGAGCAACGGCATGACGATCGCGCCTGACAAGACCACCGAGCTGGTCGTGCCCGAGGGTCACGTCAAGCTCGTCATCGACGGCCTGGAGGTCGTCGCGCCCAAGGGCGAGCTGCTGATCCGGACCGCGGAGCGGCTGGGCATCGTCGTGCCCCGGTTCTGCGACCACCCGCTGCTGGAGCCGGCCGGCGCGTGCCGCCAGTGCCTGGTCGAGGTGGAGATGGGCGGCCGGCCGATGCCGAAGCCGCAGGCGTCCTGCACGATGACCGTCGCCGACGGCATGGTGGTCAAGACGCAGCTCACCTCGCCGGTGGCGGACAAGGCGCAGCAGGGCGTGATGGAGCTGCTGCTGATCAACCACCCGCTGGACTGCCCGATCTGCGACAAGGGCGGCGAGTGCCCGTTGCAGAACCAGGCGCTCAAGCACGGCCGCTCCGACTCCCGGTTCCACGAGCACAAGCGCACCTTCCCCAAGCCGATCCCGATCAGCACCCAGGTGCTGCTGGACCGCGAGCGGTGCGTGCTGTGCCAGCGGTGCACCCGGTTCTCCGCGCAGATCGCCGGCGACCCGTTCATCGAGCTGCTGGAGCGCGGCGCGCAGCAGCAGATCGGTGTCGCGGAGGAGAAGCCGTTCCAGTCCTACTTCTCCGGCAACACCATCCAGATCTGCCCGGTGGGCGCGCTGACCTCCGCCGCGTACCGGTTCCGGGCGCGGCCGTTCGACCTGGTGTCCACGCCCAGCGTGTGCGAGCACTGCTCGTCGGGCTGCGCCGAGCGCACCGACTGGCGGCGCGGCAAGGTGCAGCGCAAGCTGGCCGGCGACGACCCCGAGGTCAACGAGGAGTGGATCTGCGACAAGGGCCGCTTCGCGTTCCGCTACGCCACCGCCGACGACCGGATCACCCGGCCGCTGGTGCGCGACCGGGCCACCGGTGAGCTGCGCGAGTCGTCGTGGACCGAGGCGTTGCAGGTCGCGGCGGCCGGGCTGGCGAAGGCGCGGGACGGCAAGGGCGTCGGCGTGCTCGCCGGCGGCCGGCTGACCCTGGAGGACGCGTACGCGTACTCGAAGTTCGCCCGGATCGCGGTGCGCACCAACGACGTCGACTTCCGCGCCCGCGCCCACTCGGCCGAGGAGCTGGAGTTCCTGACCTCGACCGTCCTGGGCGTCACCCCGGACAACGGCGGTGTCACCTTCAAGGGCATCGAGGCCGCGCCGGCCGCGCTGCTGGTGGCGTTCGAGCCCGAGGAGGAGGCGCCGATCGTCTTCCTGCGGCTGCGCAAGGCGGCCCGCACGAAGAAGACGAAGGTGTTCCACCTGGGCCAGTTCACCTCGCCCGCGGTGGAGAAGACGTTCGGCACGCTGCTGGCGTGCGTGCCCGGCGGCGAGCCCGCCGCGCTCAACGCCCTGCCCGAGCACGCCGCCGACGTGGTGGAGGAGCTGGGCAAGCCGGGCGCGGTGATCCTGGTCGGCGAGCGCGCCGCCGAGGTCCCGGGCCTGTTCTCCGCGGTGTCCGCGCTGGCAAAGAGCACCGGCGCCAAGGTCGCCTGGATCCCGCGCCGCGCCGGCGAGCGGGGCGCGCTGGAGGCCGGTCTGCTGCCGACGCTGCTGCCCGGCGGCCGGCTGGTGTCCGACGCCGCCGCGCGCGCCGAGGTCGAGCAGGCGTGGGGCCTTCCCGCGGGTTCCCTGCCGGAGAAGGCCGGCCGCGACACCACCGGCATCCTGACCGCCGCCGCGAGCGGTGGCCTGGACGCGCTGGTCGTCGGCGGTGTCGACCCGTTCGACCTGCCCGACCCGGCGCTGGCCGAGCGCGCCCTGGACTTCGTCGGGTTCGTGGTGAGCCTGGAGCTGCGGCACAGCGCGGTCACCGCGCACGCCGACGTGGTGCTCCCGATCGCCCCGGCGGTGGAGAAGTCCGGCTCGTACGTGAACTGGGAGGGCAGGCACCGCCCGTTCGGCCTGACCCTGGAGGGCACCAGTGCGCTGCCCGACGGCCGGGTGCTGGACACCCTGGCCGTCGAGATGGACGCCGACCTGTTCACCCAGACCCCGGCCTCGGCCGCCGCCGACTTCGAGCGGCTGGGCCGCGGCGCCGTCGCCGCCCAGGCCCCGACCGTGGCCGCCCCGCTGCTGCCGCAGCCCAAGGACGGCCAGGTCGTGCTGGCCACCTGGCGGCGGCTGCTGGACAACGGCTCGATGCAGGACGACGAGCCGAACCTGGCGGGCACCGCCCGGCCGGTGGTGGCGAAGCTGTCGCAGGCGACGGCCGACCGCCTCGGCGTCGAGCTGGGTGGCGAGGTCACCGTGTCCACCGACCGCGGCGCGGTGACGCTGCCGGTCGAGGCGGCCGACCTGCCCGACGGCGTCGTGTGGCTGCCGGGCAACTCGGGCGCGGCCACCGTGCGGCGCACCCTCGTCGCCGGTCACGGTTCGGTCGTGACCGTCACTAGCGGAGGCAAGGCATGAGCACCGCCGAACTGCTGGCCGACGACCCGGTCTGGCTGGTCATCGTCAAGGTCGTGGGGATCTTCGCGTTCCTCGTCGTCATGACCCTGTTCATGATCAACTGGGAGCGCAAGGTCGTCGCCCGGATGCAGCAGCGGCCCGGCCCCAACCGGGTCGGCCCCAACGGCTGGCTCCAGTCGCTGGCCGACGGCCTCAAGCTCGCGTTCAAGGAGGACATCCGCCCGGTCCTGGCGGACAAGTGGGTGTTCTTCCTGGCCCCGGTGATCTCCTGCATCCCGGCGTTCGTCGCGTTCTCGGTGATCCCGCTGGGCGGCGAGGTGTCGATCTTCGGCGAGCGCACCGCGCTCCAGCTCGTGGACCTGCCGGTCGGCGTGCTGGTCGTGCTGGCCTGCTCCTCGCTGGGCGTCTACGGCATCGTGCTGTCCGGCTGGGCCTCCGGCTCGCCGTACCCGCTGCTGGGCGCGCTGCGCTCGGCCGCGCAGGTGATCTCCTACGAGATCGCGATGGGCCTGTCGATCGTCGCGGTCGTCATGCACTCCCACTCGCTGTCCACCTCGGACATCGTCGCCTCGCAGGCCGGCGGCTGGTACTTCTACCTGCTGCCGGTCAGCTTCCTGATCTACGTGACGTCGATGGTCGGCGAGACCAACCGGGCGCCGTTCGACCTCCCCGAGGCCGAGTCGGAGCTGGTCGGCGGCTTCCACACCGAGTACAGCTCGCTGAAGTTCGCGCTGTTCTTCCTCGCCGAGTACGTGAACATGGTGACCGTGTCCGCGCTGGCCACGACCCTGTTCCTGGGCGGCTGGCGGTTCCCGTTCGTCGGCGACGACCACCTGCTCAACTCCGGCTGGTTCGGCCTGCTGTGGTTCGTGCTCAAGACGCTCGCGTTCCTGTTCCTGTTCATCTGGCTGCGCGGCACCCTGCCCCGCCTGCGCTACGACCAGTTCATGCGGCTGGGCTGGAAGTTCCTGGTCCCGATCGCGCTGGTGTGGTTCGTCGCGGTGGCGTTCGCCCGGTACGTGCGCCAGGAGATCGAGTCGGACTCGCTGAGCACGTCCACCGTGCTCGCCGTGTTCGGCGCGGTCCTCGGCGTGGTGCTGCTGGTGGCGTTCCTGCTGCCGGACCGGCGCGAGGTGCGCGACCCGAACGCCGTGCCGGTCACCGGCGGCGGCTTCCCCGTCCCGCCGCTGGACCTGCAAGTGCCCAAGTCGCCGCCGCGCCGGCGTCAGGTGCCGGTGGCGAACCTGCCCGGCGAAACCAGGGAACCCGCAGCGGTTACCGCATCCAGGGAGGAGGCCGGCGATGGGCATGCTTGATCCCGTCAAGGGCTTCGGCGTGACCTTCGGGACGATGTTCAAGAAGGTCGTCACCGAGGAGTACCCCGAGGTCAAGAAGGTCACCGCGCCGCGGTTCCACGGCCGCCACCAGCTCAACCGGCACCCGGACGGGCTGGAGAAGTGCGTCGGCTGCGAGCTGTGCGCCTGGGCCTGCCCGGCGGACGCGATCTTCGTCGAGGGCGGCGACAACACCGAGGACGAGCGCTACTCGCCCGGTGAGCGCTACGGCAAGGACTACCAGATCAACTACCTGCGCTGCATCGGCTGCGGCCTGTGCATCGAGGCGTGCCCGACCCGCTCGCTCACCATGACCAACGAGTACGAGCTGGCCGACGACGACCGGCAGAAGCTGATCTTCACCAAGGAGGACCTGCTCGCACCGCTGCTGTCCGGCATGGAGCAGCCGCCGCACCCGATGCGACTGGGCGAGAGCGAGCAGGACTACTACGTCAACGGCCCGCGCCTCCAGGCCGAAGCGGACATCAAGGCGAAGCAGGAGGGCCGGTGAACCTCCTGCTCCAACCGGACACCGTCGAGCGCGTGGTGGACACCGTCACCACCGGCGAGGCGGTGGCGTTCTGGATCCTCGGGCCGCTGGCCCTGGCCGGCGCGCTCGGCATGCTGTTCGCCCGCAACGCCGTGCACTCCGCGCTGTGGCTGGTGCTGACCATGCTCAGCCTCGGCGTGCTCTACATGGTCCAGCAGGCGCCCTTCCTGGGCTTCGTGCAGATCATCGTCTACACCGGCGCGATCATGATGCTGTTCCTGTTCGTGCTGATGCTGGTCGGCCGGGACAGCTCCGACTCGGTCGTGGAGGTGCTGCGCGGGCAGCGGCTCGCGGCGGCCGTGCTCGGCATCGGGTTCGCCGGCCTCGTGGTCGGCTCCCTGGCCCGCGCGCTGACCGACGTGGACGCGATCGGCCTGGCCCAGCAGAACACGCAGAACGGCGGCAACGTCGCCAACATCGGCGAGGCGCTGTTCACCGACTTCCTCTTCCCGTTCGAACTGACCTCCGCCCTGCTGATCACGGCGGCGGTCGGCGCGATGGTGCTCGCCTTCACCTCCCGCACCAAGGAGAAGAAGACGCAGAAGGAACTGGTCGAGGAGCGCTTCCGCGGCGACCGGGTCGGCTCGCTGCCCGGCCCCGGCGTGTTCGCCACGGCCAACTCGGTCGCCACGCCCGCGCTGCTGCCCGACGGCTCGGTGGCCAAGGAGTCGCTGTCCGAGCTCATCGAGACGACGGCGAAGGAACGGCTGGAGGACGACGTCGCCGAGGTCACCGGCACGGCGCACCAGCCCGACGCGCACGCGCTCAAGGGAGACCACTCGTGACCCCCACCTACTACCTGCTGCTGTCCGCCCTGCTGTTCAGCCTCGGTGCGGTGGGCGTGCTGGTGCGGCGCAACGCCATCGTCGTGTTCATGTGCATCGAGCTGATGCTCAACGCCGTGAACCTCAGCCTGGTCACGTTCGCCCGCATCAACGGCGGGCTGGGCGGCCAGGTGATGGCGTTCTTCGTGATGGTCGTGGCCGCGGCGGAGGTCGTGGTCGGCCTGACGATCATCATGGCGATCTTCAAGACGCGTCGCTCGGCCTCGGTCGACGACTCCAACCTGCTGAAGTACTGAGAGGTCGACGGTGGCTGTTCCAATGCTCGACCCCGCCAGCGGGTCTTCGGACGCTGTTGCCGCAGTCAGCGGGGTCGGCAGTCTCGCCTGGTTGTTGCTCGCGCTGCCCGCTTTCGGCGCGACCGTGCTGCTCTTGGGCGGCCGGCGCACCGACAAGTGGGGCCACCTGCTGGGCTGCGCGACCGTGATCGCGTCGTTCGCGTACGGCGTGGCGCTGTTCTTCGACACCATCGGGCAGACCGGCGAGCGCACCAGCGAGCTGCACCTGTTCGACTGGGTGCCGGTGAACGCGCTGAACGTCGAGTTCGGGCTGCGCCTGGACCCGCTGTCGCTGACGTTCGTCCTGCTGATCACCGGTGTCGGGTCGCTGATCCACATCTACTCGATCGGCTACATGGCGCACGAGGCCGGGCGGCGGAAGTTCTTCGCCTACCTGAACCTGTTCGTCGCGGCCATGCTGCTGCTGGTGCTGGGCAACGGCTTCGTGACCCTGTACTTCGGCTGGGAGGGCGTGGGCCTCGCCTCCTACCTGCTGATCGGCTGGTACCAGCACAAGCCGGAGGCGGCCAGCGCCGCGAAGAAGGCGTTCCTGATGAACCGGGTCGGCGACCTGGGTCTCGCGATCGGCATCTTCATCCTGTTCAAGGAGCTGGGCACCACCCAGTACACCGAGGTGTTCGCCCGGGTCGGCGAGCTGTCGGCGGCCGAGGTCACCGCGGTGACGCTGCTGCTGCTCCTGGGCGCGTGCGGCAAGTCCGGCCAGTTCCCGCTCCAGGCGTGGCTCCCGGACGCGATGGCCGGCCCCACCCCGGTGTCGGCGCTGATCCACGCGGCCACGATGGTCACCGCGGGCGTCTACCTGATCGCCCGCGCCAACCCGATCTACAACGCCTCGGCCGACGGCCGCCTGGTCGTGATGATCATCGGCGCGGTCACGTTGATCATCGGGTGCATCATCGGCTGCGCCTACGACGACTTCAAGAAGGTCCTGGCGTACTCGACGGTCAGCCAGATCGGCTACATGATCCTGGCGGTGGGCCTCGGCCCGGTCGGCTACGCGCTGGGCATCATGCACCTGCTCACGCACGGCTTCTTCAAGGCCGGCCTGTTCCTCGGCGCCGGTTCGGTCATGCACGGCATGAACGACGAGGGCAACATCCGCCGCATGGGCGGCCTCTGGCGCAAGATGCCCATCACGTTCGTCACCTGGACGTTGGGCTACCTCGCGCTGATCGGCTTCCCGTTCCTGTCCGGCTACTTCTCCAAGGACGCCATCATCGCGGCGGCGTTCAGCGAGCCGGGCTGGCGCGGCTGGGTGTTCGGCGGCGCGGCGGCGCTGGGCGCGGCCATCACCGCGTTCTACATGACCCGCCTGCTGTTCCTGGTCTTCCTCGGCAAGCCGCGCTGGGAGGACCTCAAGAGCGAGGACGGCCGCGAGTACCACCCGCACGAGTCGGGCCTGACCATGACGGTCCCGATGATCCTGCTGGCGGTCGGCTCGGTCGGCGCGGGCGCGTTCCTCTCCTCCGGCAACACCCTCGCGAACTGGCTCTCCCCGTCGCTGGGCGCGTTGCAGGAGCAGCACGGCGTCCTGGACCACACCGTGGTGAACTTCCTGGTGCTGGGCCTGTCCGCGCTGGGCGTGCTGGTCGCGTGGCTGTTCTTCGGCCGCCGGCCGCAGCCGGTGGAGCGCCCGCAGCGGGTGTCGTTCGTGGTCCGCGCCGCGCGCAACGACCTGTACGGCAACGCGCTCAACGAGGCGCTGTTCGCGCGGCCGGGCACCTGGCTGACCCGCGCGCTGGTGTTCGTCGACAACAAGGGCGTGGACGGGCTGGTCAACGGCTCGGCCGCGCTGCTGGGCGGTAGCTCGGGCCGGCTGCGCCGCTTGCAGACCGGGTTCGTGCGCTCGTACGCGCTCTCCATGCTCCTGGGTGCGATCTTCGTCCTGGGCGCGCTGCTGATGGTGAGGTTCTCGTGAGCTGGACGCTGATCGCGCTGCTCGTGCTGCCCCTGGTGGGCAGCGTCGTGGTGGCCTTCCTGCGGGGCGACGACCGGACCGCGAAGCTCGTGGCGCTCGCCTTCGCGCTGGCCGAACTGGTGCTCGCGGTGCTGGCCTGGGTCGCCTACGACCCCTCCGGCGACCGCCTCCAGCTGACCAGCTCGGCCGAGTGGATCCCGGCGTTCGGCATCCACCTGTCCTTCGGCGTGGACGGCATCGCGCTGGTGATGATCGCCCTGATCGCCTTCCTGGTGCCGGTGGTCATCGGCGGGTCCTGGGCGGACAAGCTGCCCGAGGGCCGCAGCGCGGGCGGGTTCTTCGCCCTGCTGCTGGCCATGCAGACCGGCATGATCGGTGTCTTCGCGGCCACCGACGTGTTCCTGTTCTACGTGTTCTTCGAGGCCGTGCTGGTCCCGATGTACTTCCTGATCGGCCGCTTCGGCGGGCCGAACCGGCAGTACGCGGCGATGAAGTTCTTCCTGTACTCGCTGCTGGGCGGCCTGATCATGCTGGCCTCCGTGATCGGCGTGTACGTGGCCGCGCGGGACAAGCTCGGCTCGGGCACCTTCGACTGGGCCACCCTGGTCACGGTCACCCGGGACCTGCCGCTGTCCACGCAGATCTGGCTGTTCCTGGGCTTCTTCATCGCGTTCGCGATCAAGGCGCCGCTGGTGCCGCTGCACACGTGGCTGCCCGACGCCGGTGCGGAAGCACCGGTCGGGGCGGGCGTGCTGCTGGTCGGCATCCTGGACAAGATCGGCACGTTCGGGTTCCTGCGCTACTGCCTGCCGCTGTTCCCGCTGGCCAGCCAGGAACTCGCGCCGCTGGTGCTGGTGCTCGCCGTCGCGGGCATCCTCTACGGCTCGCTGCTGGCGGTCGGCCAGACCGACATGAAGCGGTTCGTCGCCTACACGTCCATCGCGCACTTCGGCTTCATCGCGCTGGGCATCTTCGCGTTCAGCTCGCAGGCGGGCGCGGGTGCGGTGCTCTACATGGTCAACCACGGCATCTCGACCGGCATGCTGTTCCTGGTCGTCGGCATGGTGATGGCCCGCGGCGGGTCGCGCCTGATCCAGGACTACGGCGGCATGGCCAAGCTGACCCCGGTGCTGGGCGGCCTGTTCTTCGTCGCCGGCCTGTCGTCGCTGGCGCTGCCGGGCACCAACTCGTTCGTCAGCGAGTTCCTGGTGCTCATCGGGTCCTACCCGAACCAGCCGGTGTTCACCATCCTGGCCGCCATCGGCATGGTGCTCGCCGCCCTGTACGTCCTCTGGCTCTACCAGCGGGTGTTCCAGGGACCGGTGCGCGGCACGGCCCTGGTGGACGCGGTCGGCGGACCGGGTGCGGCACTCGACCCCGAGCGGGCGAACGTGCCGGACCTGAACAAGCGGGAACTGGCGGTGCTCGCGCCGCTGGTCGCGCTGATCCTGGTGCTCGGGTTCTACCCGCAGCCGGTGTTGGACGTGATCACCCCGTCCGTCGGGGCGACGCTCAGCGAGGTCGGCGTGACCGACCCGGTCGCGCAGGAAGGCAAGTGACGTGGTGACGGACCTCCTCGCCCAGGCCCAGCGGCTCCAGGCGCCCGAGATCGACTACCTGGCGGTCGCGCCGATCCTCATCGTGCTCGGCGCGGCGTGCCTGAGCGTGCTGGTGGAGGCCTTCCTGCCGAAGGCGCAGCGGTGGAGCAGCCAGGTCGTGCTGACCCTGCTCACGCTGGCCGCGGCGGGGGCCTCGCTCATCGCCTACGCCAACGACGCCCTGCCCCAGGGCAAGGTGACCCTCGCGGGCACGGTCGCCGTCGACAAGCCGGTGATCTTCCTGTGGGCCACCCTGCTCGTCCTCGGGTTCGGCTCGGTGCTGCTCATCGCCGACCGCTCGGTGGAGCCCGGCGGCGCGTTCGTCGCCGAGGCGGCCGTCCTGCCCGGCACGCAGCAGGACCGCGCGCAGGCCAACCGGCTCGGCATGCAGACCGAGGTGTTCCCGCTGACGCTGTTCGCGCTCGGCGGCATGATGGTGTTCGTCGCGGCGAACGACCTGCTGACGATGTTCATCGCGCTGGAAGTGCTGTCCCTGCCGCTGTACCTGATGTGCGGCCTGGCCCGCCGTCGCCGCCTGCTGTCGCAGGAGGCCGCGGTCAAGTACTTCCTGCTCGGCGCGTTCGCCTCGGCGTTCTTCCTCTACGGCGTGGCCCTGCTCTACGGCTACGCGGGCTCGGTGAAGCTCGCCGACATCGCCGCCGCCACCTCCGGCACCGACCGGTCCGACACGCTGCTGTACGCGGGCTTCGGCCTGCTGGTGGTGGGCCTGCTGTTCAAGGCCTCGGTCGGCCCGTTCCACGCGTGGACCCCGGACGTGTACCAGGGCGCGCCGACGCCGGTCACCGCGTTCATGGCGGCGTGCACGAAGGTCGCCGCGTTCGGCGGGATCCTGCGGGTGCTGTTCGTGGCCTTCGAGCGGTCCAGCTGGGAGTGGAACGGCGTCCTGTGGGGCGTGGCCATCGCCTCGATGGTGATCGGCGCGGTGCTCGGCCTGACCCAGACCGACGTCAAGCGCATGATCGCCTACTCCTCGGTGGCGCACGCGGGCTTCCTGCTGGTCGGGTCGATCTCGCTGTCGGAGGAGGGCCTGTCCGGCACGATGTTCTACCTGATGGCCTACGGCTTCACGACCATCGCCGCGTTCGGCGTGGTGTCGCTGGTGCGCAACGCCGACGGCGAGGCCACCCACCTGTCCCAGTGGGCGGGCCTGGCCAAGCGGTCCCCGGTGACCGCGGCGGTGTTCACGTTCCTGCTGCTCGCCCTGGCCGGCATCCCGCTGACCAGCGGTTTCATCGGCAAGTTCGTGGTGTTCGCGGCGGCGCTGGAGAGCGGCATGGCGCCGCTGGTCGTGGTCGCCCTGGTGGCCTCGGCGGTGGCCGCGTTCTTCTACCTGCGGGTCATCGTGCTGATGTACTTCAGCGAGCCGGCGGCCGACGGGCCGACCGTCAGCGTGCCCGGCGCCATGACCACCATCGCCATCACGCTGGGTGCGGCGATCACCCTGGTGCTGGGGGTGTACCCCAAGTACGCGCTCGAATGGGCGGGTGCCGGCGGGTTCATCTTCTAGTGGTACGTAGGCTTCACGCGTGACCAGTAGCGAGCGGGCGGGGACGGGGTTCCGTTTTGCGGACCCCGTGCTCGCGGAGGTGGTTCAGGCGGGGCTCACCGAGGTGGAAGAGCTGCTGCGCAAGGTCGTGCAGAGCGAGTTCCACCCGGTGATGGAGACGTCGCTCCACTTGGTGGACGCGGGCGGGAAGCGCATCCGCCCGCTGTTCACCATCCTGTCCGCCCAGTTCGGGTCGACGTGGGACCGGGAAGCCGTCATCAAGGCGGCGGCCGTGGTGGAGCTGACCCACCTGGCCACCCTGTACCACGACGACGTGATGGACGAGGCCACCATGCGCCGCGGCGCGGCCTCGGCCAACGCGAAGTGGGACAACTCGATCGCCATCCTCACCGGCGACTACCTGTTCGCGCACGCGTCGGCGCTGGTCGCGGACCTGGGCACGCGGGCCGCGCGGATCATCGCGGAGACCTTCTCCGAGCTGGTCACGGGCCAGATGCGGGAGACGATGGGCCCGCGCGAGGGCGAGGACCCCATCGCGCACTACCTGACCACCATCGCGGAGAAGACCGGGTCGCTGATCGCGACCGCCGCCCGGTACGGCGCGATGTTCTCCGACGTCACCCCGGCGCAGGTCGAGGCGCTGCGCACGTACGGGGAGATCATCGGGGCCGCGTTCCAGATCTCCGACGACGTCATCGACATCGCGTCGCCGTCCTCGGAGTCGGGCAAGACCCCGGGCACCGACCTGCGCGAGGGCGTGAAGACGCTGCCCATGCTGTACGCGCTGGCCGACGAGCCGGAGTCGCGTCTGGCGTCGCTGCTGGCCCAGCCGCTGACCGACGACGCCGAGGTCGAAGAGGCCCTGGAGCTGCTGCGGGCGTCCTCGGGACTGGCGCGGGCGCGGGCGACGCTGGACGACTACGCGGCTCGGGCGCGGGCGACCCTGCGCGACCTGCCGGCGGGTGTGGCCCGGGACGCGCTGGAGTCGGTCAGCGAGTACGTGGTCACCCGCACCCATTGAGGCACGCAACCCGGCCGCCCGATCGGGTCACTCGGCAGGGTCACTCGATCGGGGCGAGGAGCCTGGTGCGGCGGCGGGAGCGCACCGCGTCGGCGGTGAACAGCGCGAGCGCCGCCCACACCATCGCGAACCCGAACCAGCGGGACGCGGGCATCGGCTCGTGCACCACGAACACGCCCCACGCGAACTGGAGGACCGGGGCGAGGTACTGGAGCATGCCCATCGTGGTCAGCGGCACCCGGCGGGCGCCCGCGCCGAACAGCATCAGCGGCACCGCCGTGACCAGGCCCGTGGACACCAGCAGCGCGGCGTGCCCGAGGCCGTGGTCGTGGAAGGTGCCCGCCCCGCCCAGCCACACCAGGTAGCCGACGGCGACCGGGCCGAGCACCATGCTCTCGGCGGTCAGGCTGGAGGTGGCGTCCAGCGGCACGGTCTTCTTGATCAGCCCGTAGACGCCGAACGAGCACGCCAGCACCAGCGAGATCCACGGCAGCCGGCCGTAGTCCACCGCCAGCACCACCACGGCCGCCACCGCGATGGCCAGCGCCGCGTACTGGAGGCCGCGCAGCCGTTCCCGCAGCACCAGCACCCCGAGCAGCACGCTGACCAGCGGGTTGATGAAGTAGCCCAGGGCGGCCTCGACGACGTGGCCGGTGTTGACGGCGTAGATGTAGACGCCCCAGTTCACCGCGATCAGCGCGGACGCGGCGGCCACCATGAGCCAGCCGCGCCGCGACAGCCGCCGCAGGCCCGCCCACCGGCCCAGCACCGCTGTGACGAGCAGCATGAACGCCAGCGACCAGGCGACCCGGTGCGCCAGGATCTCCGTCGACGCGGCCGGCGCGAGCAGCGGCCAGAAGGCGGGGAACATGCCCCAGATGACGTAGGCGCCAGCTCCGAAAGCGATACCCTTGTTGCTCTGGTGAACCTCTGCCGAAGTGGCGGCGGAGTTCGTCAACGGCGGCACACGGGCCACTCTACGCGAGCCGTTTTGGCTGGTCAGTTGCTCCGAACGGCCTACTGTTCCACTATGGGCGCAGGGCCGCGTGGTCGGACGCGCCGGACCTCGTGGTCAGGGTAGTTTGGCACCGCTTCCACTACCGGGTGAAGGCTCGGCAGCGGAGCGTGTCGGGGATGTCAGGACTGTGCAGTGGGAGGGTTCCGGCGTGAGTTCGCTCTTCGGACAGGTGTGGCTGTGGAGCCTGCTGTCGTTCGTGGCAGGCGTCGCGCTCACCTGGCTGGTGCTGGTCCGGCCCGCGAAGAAGGAGTTGCAGGACGTGGAGGACCGCCTGCTGGGCGCGTCCCCGCGCCCGGTGGCCCCCGCCGTCGCCGCCTCCGCACCCGTCGCACCCGTCGCACACCGCCCCGCGGAGCCCGTGCGGGACGAGTTCGACGACTGGCACCGGTCGTCCTCCCCGGTCGACGACCTGCTGCGCGACGACGACCCGCCGCGGTACGACGTGGCGAACATGAAGCTCGACGAGCGTGACCGGCTGCTGGAAGAACTCGACGACGAGCACCGCCCGCTGTCGGACTTCGAGGAGCAGCACGACTTCCCCGAGTACGAGGACGACCGGCCGCGCAGCCTGTTCGAGCGGCTGTCCCCCGGGGCGGAGCCCGCTCCGGCCGGCTCCGGTCCCGCGCCGTTCGCCGGCTCCGGCCCTTCCGACGAGCCGGAGGACCTGCCCGCCGAGGAGGCCCACCTCCTGCCGCCCGCGCAGCCCGCCGCCGAGGTGGCGGTGTCGCGCGAGCCCGAGCCGACCGCCCCGCCGGAGGTGGAGGCCTTCCAGCCGCGCGAGGTGTGGCGGGAGGAGCCGGAGCAGGTCGTCTACGGCGAGGACGAGGACCCGGCCGAGGGGCCCGAGCAGGAGGACGAGCCCGAGCGCCCCGCCGAGCAGACCACGCTGATCCCGGCGACGGCCCTGGCGCGGGCGATCGCCGAGGTGGACGCCCGCGACGAGGAGAACGCCCAGCAGGAATCCGCCCAGCAGGAGTCCGCCCGCCGCGACGAACCGCGGCAGCTGTGGCCCGACCGCGACCTGACCGGCGAGTACCCGGTGATCCGCGCCGAACTCCCGACCCCGGAACCGGACCTGCCCGCGGCCGAGTCGACGACGGTCCTGGACGCCCGCGCCATCGCCGCCCACACCCCGGCCGCCGACCAGCGCCGGCCGGAGCCCCAGCCGGACCCCGAGCCCCGGGCGGACACCACGCCCGAACCGGCCGGCGACCAGCCCTTCGTGCCGACCTACCAGCCCGAACCGGCCGCCCACTCGGAGCCCGAGCAGCCCTTCGTGCCGACCTACCAGCCCGAACCGGCCGCACACGCCAAGCCCGAGCCGCTCGCCCAGCGCGAGCCGCGTGCTCAGGCCGACCCGCGCGAGCCGTTCACCGAGGCCGAGCCGGCCGCCCAGCGCGAGCCGCAGCCCTTCGCCCAGCCGCAGCCGGCACCCCAGCCGCAGTCCGAGCCGGCGCGCCCGCGTTCCCTGTTCGAGCCGGTCGTGACCCCGGACGACGAGGCGCAGGACGAGCCCCCGGCCCCGCCGAAGCCCAGGCCCGCCACCCCCGGCAACGACCAGCCGTTCGTGCCCAAGCTCGCCCCGGAGCTGCTGGAGACCAAGGACAGCGGCGGCCTGCCCCAGCGCCCGGTCCGCCCGGCGGGCGCGCGCACCACGCCGCCCCTGCCGCCGACCCCGGCCCCGCAGCCGCTCACCCCGCCGCCCCCGCCCCGCCCGGCCCGCCCGCGCCCGGTCGGCTTCAGCCCCAGCACCGGCGGCCGTCCCGGCGGCGCCACCACCCGCTACCAGCAGCCGGAGGGCTTCAACCCGCGCTCGCCGTTCGGTCCGGGCTCGGTGCTGCCGAAGTCCGACGGCAAGGCCCCGGCCCCGGACTTCCAGGTCAAGGCCACCCTGACCGGCCGCCGCTACTTCACCGCGGAGTCGGCCAACTTCAGCGAAACCCGCGCCGACGTGTGGTTCCGCACCACCTCCGACGCGGAGAAGGCCGGCTTCCGCCCGGCCCCCTAGCCGTCCCCTGGGGAGGGAACGCGAGAAAGGCCCCTGCTCCGGGAGGCGGAGCAGGGGCCTTTCCGTGTGCTGAAGGCGCCTAGACGACGGTCCAGGTGTCCTTGCCGCGCAGCAGTGCCGCGAGGTCCGGGGCCTTGGCGGCCTGGGCTTCGGCGACCTGCGCGCGGGCGGCGTCGTCGTAGGTGGTGCGGGCGGTGTTGCGGAACACGCCGGTCACGGTGTGCTGCAAGTCCTGCGTGGACAGGCGCGACAGCGCGAACGACAGGTTCAGGTCCGAGGCGTCGTGCACGACGATCTCCGACTCGGCCACGTCGGCGGTCTTGGCCACGGTCAGGCCGAACCCGTCCCGCACGACCGCGTACTCGCCGCCGCCGAACACGATCGGCTGCCCGTCGACCACGTTGATGATCCGCCGGGAGGCCTCGTCGGCGTCCTTGAGCACGTCGAACGCGCCGTCGTTGAAGATCGGGCAGTTCTGGTAGATCTCCACCAGCGCCGACCCGCGGTGCTCGGCGGCCTGCCGCAGCACCTCGGTCAGCCCGGCCCGGTCCGAGTCGATCGCCCGGCCCACGAACGAGGCCTCCGCGCCCAGCGCCAGCGACACCGGGTTGAACGGGTGGTCCAGCGACCCGTACGGCGTCGACTTGGTGACCTTGCCCTCCTCGGAGGTGGGCGAGTACTGGCCCTTGGTCAGGCCGTAGATCCGGTTGTTGAACAGCAGGATCTTCAGGTTCACGTTCCGGCGCAGCGTGTGGATCAGGTGGTTGCCGCCGATGGACAGCGCGTCGCCGTCACCGGTCACCACCCACACCGACAGGTCCGGTCGCGCCACGGCCAGGCCGGTCGCGATGGCGGGCGCACGGCCGTGGATGGAGTGCATGCCGTAGGTGTTCATGTAGTACGGGAACCGCGACGAGCAGCCGATCCCGGAGATGAACACGATGTTCTCGCGCTTGAGGCCCAGCGTGGGCAGGAAGGACTGCACGGCGTTGAGCACGACGTAGTCGCCGCAGCCCGGGCACCAGCGGACCTCCTGGTCCGACTTGTAGTCCTTGGCCTTCTGCGGCTCGTCCGACGTCGGAACCCCGTCGAGACCCCCCAAGCCCGGCAGACCCAGGTCGATCGCCGTCATTCGGACACTCCCTTGATCACGTCGGCGAGGACGTCCTGCAACTCCTCCGCCTTGAACGGCAGGCCCTGCACCTTGGTGTAGCTGATCGCGTCGACCAGGTACTTGGCGCGCAGCAGCAGCGCGAGCTGGCCGAGGTTCATCTCCGGCACCACGACCTTGTCGTAGCGGGCGAGCACCTCACCCAGGTTCTTCGGGAACGGGTTGAGGTGGCGCAGGTGGGCGTGCGCGACCGGCATCCCGAGCTTGCGCACCCGGCGGGCGGCGGCGCCGATCGGGCCGTAGGACGAGCCCCAGCCGACGACCAGGACGCGGGCCTGCCCGGACGGGTCGTCCACGACCACGTCGGGGACCTCGATGCCGTCCACCTTCTGTTGCCGCAGCCGCACCATCTTGTCGTGGTTGGCCGGGTCGTAGGAGATGTTGCCGGTGCCGTCGGACTTCTCCAGACCGCCGATGCGGTGCTGGAGGCCCGGCGTGCCGGGCACGGCCCACGGGCGGGCCAGGGTCTCCGGGTCGCGCAGGTACGGCCAGAACTCGCCGTCCGGGCCGTTGGGCGCGGTGGCGAACTCGACCGACAGGTCCGGCAGCTCGGACAGGTCGGGGATCAGCCACGGCTCGGAGCCGTTGGCGATGGCGCCGTCGGAGAGCAGCAGCACCGGCGTGCGGTACTTCAGCGCGATGCGCACCGCGTCCAGGGCCGCGTCGAAGCAGTCGGCGGGGGACTGGGGCGCGACGATCGGCACCGGCGACTCGCCGTTGCGGCCGAACATCGCCTGCAACAGGTCGGCCTGCTCGGTCTTGGTCGGCAGACCGGTCGACGGGCCGCCGCGCTGCACGTCGATGATCACCAGCGGCAGCTCGGTCATCACCGCGAGGCCGATGGTCTCGGACTTCAGCGCCACACCCGGGCCGGACGTGGACGTGATGCCCAGCGCGCCGCCGTAGGAGGCGCCCAGGGCCGCGCCGATGCCGGCGATCTCGTCCTCGGCCTGGAGGGTGGTGATGCCGAAGTTCTTGTGCTTGGACAGCTCGTGCAGGATGTCCGAGGCCGGGGTGATCGGGTACGTGCCCAGCACGACCGGCAGCTTCGCCTGCTGACCGGCGGCGACGACGCCGTAGGCCAGGGCGGTGTTGCCGGTGATCTGGCGGTAGGTGCCCTGGTTCAGCTTGGCCGGGGCGACCTCGTAGGTGACCGCGAAGCTCTCGGTGGTCTCGCCGTAGTTCCAGCCCGCCCGGAACGCCAGCACGTTGGCCTCGGCGATGTCGGGCTTCTTGGCGAACTTCTCGCGCAGGAACCGCTCGGTGCCCTCGGTGGGCCGGTGGTACATCCAGGACAGCAGGCCCAGGGCGAACATGTTCTTGGCCCGCTCGGCGTCCTTCTTGCCCAGCCCGGTGTTCTCCAGCGCGCCGATGGTCAGCGTCGCCATCGCCACCTTGTGGACCTGGTAGCCCTCGAGGGAGTTGTCCTCCAGGGGGTCGCTGTCGTAGCCGACCTTGACCAGGTTGCGCTTGGTGAACTCGTCGGTGTTGACGATCAGCGTGCCGCCGCGGGGCAGGTCGCCGATGTTGGCCTTGAGGGCGGCCGGGTTCATGGCGACCAGGACGTCGGGGCGGTCGCCGGGCGTGAGGATGTCGTAGTCCGCGAAGTGCAGCTGGAAGCTGGACACGCCCGGGAGCGTGCCCTGGGGCGCCCGGATCTCCGCCGGGAAGTTCGGCAGCGTCGCGAGGTCGTTGCCGAACGCGGCGGCTTCCGAGGTGAAGCGGTCACCCGTGAGCTGCATGCCGTCACCGGAGTCACCGGCGAACCGGATCACCACGCGGTCGAGCTTGCGAACCTCGGTGCCGGTTGGCGCGGCGCCGTTACCAACGTCGGTAGTCATGTCCTACGCCGATCCCTCTCTTCACGCCCGCAGGGGCGAAGTCGCCCCTCCCCCTCCATCGAGGGTAGTCGTGCCCGTCCTCTGGCTGGTTTCCGCCGTACCACTGTGCGGGACGAACCGTCCCAAGTGGTGCACCGCCGGGCAACCCGGCGGTAATCACCGCACTTTCCCGTATACCCACCAGTAACTGTTACCGAAAGTTACAGGTATGTTCGGGGGTCTGTCCACAGCCCTTCTAGGGCCGTCCGCTGATGCGGGCCTTCATCGCGGCCAGCTTGGCGGCGAACTCCGGCGTCTCGATGGACGCGACCTGGGGAACGATCTCGGTGTCCACGGCATCACTGTGCTCGACCATCGCGGCCGTCCGGCGCATCGTGGCCTTGATGGTTCGGACCAGCTCACGCGGAGCTTCGGCCGCCGGCCGGGCCAACGCGACGGCCGCCGCGACCAACTCGTCGTGGCCACCGTCGACCTTCTCCCAGGCCAGCCCGTGCCGCACGGCCGCGTCCGCGTCCAGGACCTGCCCCAACAGCGTCATGGCGGTCGCGGTCTGCGGGCCGACGAGTCGCTGGAGCATCCACGTCATCCCGCCACCCGGGTGGATGCCGAGCTGGAGGAACCGCGCGTCGAACCGCGCCTTCGGACCTGCGAGCCGAACGTCACACGCCAGCGCCAGGTTGAGCCCCGCACCCACCGCCGCCCCGCCCACGGCCGCGATCGTCGGCAGCGAGCAGTCGGCGACCGCGAGGAACCCGGCGTAGATCCGCCGCAGCCCTTCCTCCCGGGCTTCACCCAAGGCCGTCAGGTCCGCGCCCGCGCAGAACGCCGGGGGAGCACCTGTGACGACCACGGCGTGGGCGTCCTTTTCAGCGCTCTTCACGGCCTGTACCAGCTGCTCGGACAGGTCGAGCGTCAACGCGTTGCGCCGATCCGGGTCGTGCACGGTGATGACCGCCACACCGTCCACGCGCTCCAGCAACACCTCAGGCTTGTCTGGCATGGCGGCACTCTAGGGGGCCGGCGGCCGGTCCAGCAGTCGGGAGAGCACAACAGTCGAGACGGTCCGGTCGATGATCTCGACCGCCCGCAGCCGTTCCAGCGCGGTCTCCAGGTGGTGGATGTTCGCCGCCCGCAGGTGCACTATCGCATCCGCCGCGCCGGACACCGTGTAAGCGGCCATGACTTCGGCCATCGGCTCCAGCCGGGCCTGGATGTCGCCGGGGGTCACGTTGCCCCGGCAGTGCACCTCGACGAACGCCTCCGTACCCCACCCGAGCTGCTCGGGGTCCACGACAGCGGTGAAGCCCCGCAGCACCCCGGTGTCCAGCAGCCGGTCGACCCGCCGCTTCACAGCCGGAGCCGACAGGCCGACCTCCTTGCCGATGTCCGCGTAGCTGGAGCGGGCGTTGGCCATCAGGCACGAAATGATCCGCTGGTCAATCGAGTCCACACGCAACATTCTGCCCTAGAAGACGCAATACTGCGGCGTTGTTCGCTGGTCTAAGGGTTATTTACCCTTCGATCCATGACCTCGGTTTCCCTCCTGGGCCCCGGCGACGAGCCGATCGTGCTGGGCGTCACCACGCCCGCCACCCCCGTGCGCGTGCCGACCACCCGTCGGTACCTCATGTGCCCGCCGGAGCACTTCACGGTGGAGTACGCCATCAACCCCTGGATGGACCCGACCCAGCCGATCAGCACCGAGCTGGCCGTCGAGCAGTGGACGGCCTTGAAGGACACCTACGAGCGCCTGGGCCACAAGGTCGACCTGATCGAGCCCCAGCCCGGCCTGCCCGACATGGTCTTCTCGGCCAACTCCGGCACCGTCATCGACGGCCAGGTCCTGGGCTCCCGCTTCCGCGCGGAGCAGCGCGTCCCGGAGGCAGACCACTTCCGCCGCTGGTTCCTGTCCAACGGCTACACCAACGTCGTGATGCCGGAACGAACCAACGAGGCCGAGGGCGACTTCACCTGGACCGGCAAGTACTTGCTGGCCGGCACCGGCTTCCGCACCGACCCTCTGGCGCACTCGGAGGCCCAGGAGGTCCTGGGCGTGCCCGTCATCTCCCTGCAACTGGTGGACCCGAGGTACTACCACCTGGACGTGGCCCTGTTCGTCCTGACCGATGACCTGGTGGCGTACTACCCGGAGGCCTTCTCGCCGGGCTCGCAGCGAGTCCTGCGCCGCCTCTTCCCGGACGCCGTCATCGCCACGGCCGAGGACGCCGAGTGCCTGGGCCTGAACGCAGTCTCCGACGGCCGCCACGTGGTCCTGCCGGTCGAGGCGACGCACCTGGCAGCGGAGGTCGCCAAGCGCGGCTTCGAGCCGGTCTTCGTGGACATCTCGGAACTCCGCAAGTCCGGCGGCGGCCCCAAGTGCTGCACGATGGAACTCCGCGACTGAGCCGTTCCGTTCCGACGTCTTGAGGAAGGCCCCCGGCGCGATCACCGCCGGGGGCCTTTTCGTCGGCACAACCCGCCGGGGCGCTCTACTCGCCGAGCGGAATGCCGATCAATTGTTCCTGTGTCGGGCCAGCACGGGGTCGGTGTCCGTCTCGCCGGTCCAGCGGATGCCTTCGTGCGTGATCGCGTTGTCCAGGTTCGGCGGTTCGCGCACGTCCCACGCCAAGTGGTCGCCGACGAGTTCGGGATCGTGGGCGTGGGTTTGCCGCCAATGGGAGATTTCGCGCGTTCTCCCCACCGGCTGGTCGATGAAGTCGTACTCGACGACGATCCTCATCCGACTCCCGTCGTAATCGACGGAAACGAGACGAACCCGGTCGTCGGCGCTGTCCGGCGAGTCGAGGCGGTCGCGCACCCGTGCCACGACCGCCTCGATCCACGGCTCACCGTTCGTCATGATCGGTGAACATAGCACCGTGCCTATTAGTGGGACGCGTTCCACACCGTGCGGGAACCCGTGCTCACCGCGGCGGGCCCCCAGATCCCACGCACCTCGATCTGCTGCACGAGTTCGCAGCCACTGCTGTAGCACAGCCATTCATACGCGTACGCCGTGCAATTCCACTACCGTCCTTCGGTCACGTACTTCGGTGTGTTCAGCACGAACCGGATGGCGTCCAGGTGCTGGCGGCGTCGAAACCACGCCGAGGACTTCATCGGTCGGACAACCCGGTGGCGGTGGCGCCATGCGTTCGGCCTGTGCGGTCGGCGTGACCAGCGTGGCAAACGCAAAAATGGCAGCGATGAGCCCGGTGATGTTTCTTCGCAACGTCCCCCTGGTGCGAAGAGCGCCCCGCAGCGAGGGGCAGCCGGCGCTGACCGCTGCGGCACGGCCGTGGACACCTGTCACCCGTAGGGCTGATCGGGCTAGCGACGACACCCGGTGGAGTGCTCCGATCGACGGCACCTCGCTGTCGACCAGGTAGGGAGCGCGCCATGAACGACCTCGACGCCCAGCGGCCAGAGCCGTTGCCCCAGCCGCCGGAGGAAGAACGGTCCGAACGCGAGCAGAAGCCTGCGGTTCCCCGGCAGCTCAGCGGTCTCGAGTGGCTGGTCAAGCAGGTGCAGCGGCAGCGCGAGGGTTAGTCGGACACCTCCCGCTGGAACGCCGACCACAGCAGGTTCAACGGGTGGTCGGCCGGGAACTTCGCCCGCTCCTCCTTGCGGGCGAAGACCCCGACCAGGCGCTCCAGGACCGGCTTCCGGTCGTTCTTCAGCTCGACCACCCGCAGGCCCGAGCCCTCGCGCAGCTCGTTGTTGGCCGCCACCACGCCCAGTCCGGACGTGACGATCATGCAGCCCTCCACCAGGCCCGACCGCAGCAGCGACATCCCGTACTGGATCTCGTCGATCTCCGCCGCGATGTCCAGCTCGTTGCGGTAGTCCGGCCCGAACCACCCGCGCAGGAACTCGGCGATCAGCCCGTCGCCGGGCACCACCAGCGGCAGCTTCGGCAACTCCCCGGTGCCGACGCTCGTGCCCAACCGGTGCTCCGGGATGTTGGTCAGCAGCGCCAGCCCGCCGCGCCGCCACTCGATCACGTCGAAGTCCGCGAAGTCCGACCCGTCGCCGGCGGCGGTGACGACGCTGCCGCAGACGATGTCGACCTCCTTGCTCTCCAACTTGTTCCAGATGTCGCGGGTGCGGATGTGCACGACCTTGAGCTCCACGTCCCGCCGCCGGAAGTCGTCGGCCACGTGGTGCCACGCCTTCGCCAGCGAGTCGAGCATGAACCGGGTGGTACCGACGGTCAGCGTCGTGCCGAGCTTGCGGCGGCACTCGTGAATCGAATCCAGCCAGTCGGTCATTGTGGACCGCGCCAATTCCACCAGCGCCTCGCCGGTCGGTGTGATCAGCACGTCTTTTCCGCGACCCTGCTTGACGACCAGCGGTTCGCCGCACAACGACTTGAAGTTCCGGTTCAGCGTGTCGATCTGCTTCTGGACGCTGGACTGCTCCCGCCCCAGCACCCGCGCCGCGCGCAGCGCCGACTTCGTCTCGTACACCGCGATCAACGTCCTGAGCTGGTCGAACGTGGTGTCCAACAGCAGCGGGGAGGTGTGCAGGAGCCTGCTGAGCCGGTTGCCCGCGGGGAGCAGGAGCTGTGCCGACGTGGACATCGGGGCCTCTCGGGTCGGGTCGAACTGTTCTACCGATCAGTTGTACTGAACTTGATCGCAGTATGGGATCAAATTATCCGAAGAACTTGGTTGCTTTGTCTGGACACGTATACACCGTTCGTAAGAGACTTCTGCCGCAACCAGGTGCGAGTTCACGTGGGAGCAATCAAGGGGGTTTTGGGGGGTTGGGGGCCCGCCGGGCGTGAGCCTGGCGGGCCCCCACGTATTAACCTCATCCGACGTGACGGTTTCCACCCTGGACTGGGGCACGACGTACCGGGTCACCGTGCTCGACCTCGGGCTCGCCTGCTGCGGCGTCGAGGTCATGGCGGCCCTGGAGGGCGGGCGACCGCACGACCTGGCCGCGCTGGGGGTGGACGTGGCGCATGCCGCGGGCGAAGCGCACGTGCTGGTCGTGTCCGGGACCGTCACCGATGTCATGTTGCCCGCAGTGATCGCGACATTCCAGGAAATGCCGGAACCCCGTTACGTGCTGTCCGTCGGCGCGTGCAGCAACACCGGCGGGCCGTACTGGGACTCCTACAGCGTCACGAAGGGCATCGACCAGGTGCTGCCCGTGCACGTCGCCGTCCCCGGCTGCCCACCCCGTCCCGAGGCGCTGCTCGAAGGCCTCGCCGCACTGCACAGGTTGGTGTCATGACCGCCGCCTCGGCCGAACTGGCCTCCCTCGTCACGGGCGCGACGGTCAAGACCGCGTTCGGGCAGACGATCGCGCACGTCGCCGTGGAGCAGTGGTCGGCCGCCGCGCGTCAGGCCCGCGACGAGCTCGGCTGCACCGCGTTCGACTGGCTCGGCGTGGAGGACGCGGGACGTCCCGGTGCCGCCGGGCTGAGGCACGCCGTGTACCTGCACGTGCTCAACCCCGAGACGAAGCTCGGACTGTTGCTGCGCACCGAGGTCGGCGACGAGCCACTGCCCAGCGTCGCCGGCGTGTGGGCGGGGGCGGCGTGGCACGAGCGGGAGGCGGTGGAGATGTTCGGCATCACCCTGACCGAGCCCGCCCCGCACCTGCTGCTGCCGGACTCCTTCACCGGCCACCCGCTGCGCAAGGACTTCGTGCTGGCCTCCCGCGTCGTGCGCCCGTGGCCGGGCCGCCTGGAGCCTGGCGAGGACGGCACCACCGCCCCCAGCCGCCGCCGCATGGCCCCGCCGGGTGTGCCCGACCCGTCCTGGGGACCCCGACGCCTCGAAGGTGACACCGATGCCTGACCAGCCCGCCCCGCCGGCACCGGAGCCCTCAGCGCCCGCCCCAGCCCCGCAACAGGCCCAGCCGCAGCAGCCCACGCCGCCTGCGCCGCAGCAAGGCCAGGCACCGCAGCCGCAGCAGGCCCAGCCCCGGCCCGCACCACCGCCGCCGGCCCTGCCGCAGCCGACCCTGCCTCCGCCGGACCTGCCTCCCCGCACCCGCGGCGTGATCGCGCTCCTGGAAGCCAACTGCACCGTCTGCATGATCTGCGCCCGCGAGTGCCCCGACTGGTGCATCCACATCGACTCCCACACCGAGGTCGAGCAGCAGCCCGGCTCCGCCCGCCCCCGCGCCCGCAACGTCCTCGACCGGTTCGCCATCGACTACGGCCAGTGCCTCTACTGCGGCATCTGCGTGGAGGCGTGCCCGTTCGACGCCCTCCACTGGGCACCCGACTTCTCCTACCCCGGCACCGGCACGCTCGACGGCCACGGCGCCGTCGCCGAACTCGTGCACGAACGGGATGTTCTGAACATGTGGGTCGAACACGTGCCGCCCCCACCTGTTCTGGACACCCGGGCCGAACCGGCGCCGGAGACCGGTGCCACACGCCCCGGACGACCCGGTTCCGGAACCCCCGGGCGTCCCGGGGCGTTGAGAGGGAGGACGTAGTCACCCGGAGGCGAACAACCGTGCACAAGCACTACAACGGGGTGAAGACGGCGTTGCTGCTCGGCGCCATGAGCGCGCTGATCGTCGGGATCAGCTCGTTCTTCGGGCGGACGGCGCTGGTCATCGGCGTGGTGCTGGCTCTGGGCGTCAACGCCTACGCGTACTTCAACTCCGACAAGCTGGCCCTGCGCGCGATGCGTGCCCGGCCGGTGTCGGAGGTCGAGCAGCCCGCGATGTACCGGATCGTGCGGGAACTGGCGATGGCCGCCCGCCAACCCATGCCCCGCCTGTACATCAGTCCCACCGCCGCGCCGAACGCCTTCGCGACCGGACGCAACCCGCGCAACGCGGCCGTGTGCTGCACCACGGGCATCCTGGAGTTGCTCGACGAGCGTGAACTGCGCGCCGTCCTCGGGCACGAGCTGTCCCACGTCTACAACCGGGACATCCTCATCTCGTGCGTGGCGGGCGCGCTGGCCAGCGTGGTGAGCGCATTGGCGAACCTGGCGCTGTTCGCGAGCCTGTTCGGCGGCGACGACGAGGACCGCCCCAACCCGTTCGCCGTGCTGCTGATCGCCGTCCTGGGACCCATCGCGGCGGCCATCGTGCAGATGGCCGTGAGCCGGTCCCGCGAGTACCAGGCGGACGCGTCCGGCGCGGAACTCACCGGCGACCCGCTCGCCCTCGCCTCGGCCCTGCGCAAGCTGGAGCACGGCACGCTGGCCGCGCCTCTGGCCCCCGAACCCCAGGTGGTCTCGCAGTCCCACCTGATGATCGCCTCACCGTTCCGGCCGGGCGAGCAGCTCGCGCGCTGGTTCTCCACCCACCCGCCGATCGCCGACCGCGTCCGCCGGCTGGAAGAACTCGCCCGCCGCTCCTGACGCGGTCCGGGTCACCCGATCTCGCGGGCCACGCTCATCAGGTACTGCCCGTAGCCGGACTTCGCGAGCTTCTCGCCCAGCGCGTAGCACTCGTCCGCGGTGATGAAGCCCATCCGCAGCGCGATCTCCTCCGGGCACGCGATGCGCACGCCCTGCCGGTGCTCCAGCACCTGCACGAACTGGCCGGCCTCCAGCATGGAGTCGTGCGTCCCGGTGTCCAGCCACGCGAACCCGCGCCCCAGGTCGACCAGCTGCGCCTTGCCGCGCCGCAAATACTCCAGGTTGACGTCGGTGATCTCCAGCTCGCCGCGCGCCGACGGCTTGAGGTTCCGGGAGATCTCGACCACGTCGTTGTCGTAGAAGTAGAGCCCGGTGATCGCCTTGTTCGACTTCGGCGCCGCGGGCTTCTCCTCGATGGAGACCAGCCGCCCGTCCGCGTCGACCTCGCCCACGCCGTACCGCTCCGGGTCGCGCACCGGGTAGCCGAACAGCACGCAGCCGTCCAGCGTCGCCGCGTGGTGCTGGAGCAGGCGCGAGAAGCCCTGGCCGTAGAAGATGTTGTCGCCCAGGACCAGCGACACCGAGTCGTCGCCGACGAAGTCCGCGCCGATGACGAACGCCTCCGCCAGCCCGTTCGGGTGGGCCTGCTCGGCGTACTCCACGGAGATCCCGAACTGCGACCCGTCCCCGAGCAGCCGCCGGAACAGCGGCAGGTCGGTCGGCGTGGAGATGAGCAGGATCTCCCGGATGCCCGCGAGCATCAGCACCGACAGCGGGTAGTACACCATCGGCTTGTCGTAGACCGGCAGGAGCTGCTTGGACACCGCCTGGGTGATCGGGTGCAGCCGCGTGCCGCTCCCGCCCGCCAGGATGATGCCCTTCATCGGTAGTTCGTGAACTGGAGGGCGATACCGAAGTCGTTGCTCTTGAGCAGGGCGATGACGTCCTGCAAGTGGTCCTTCTTCTTGCCCGAGATGCGCAGCTGGTCGCCCTGGATCTGCGCCTGGACGCCCTTGGGGCCCTCGTCGCGGACCTTCTTGGCGATCTCCTTGGCCTTCTCCGACGAGATGCCCTGGACGATCTTTCCTGTGACCTTGAACACCTTCCCGGAGATGGCGGGGTCACCCACCTCGAACGCCTTCATCGAGATGCCGCGCTTGACCAGCTTCTCCTGGAAGACGTCGATCGCGGCGCGGCAGCGCTCCTCGGTCTCGGACTCGAAGGCGATCGCCTCCTCGCCCGCCCAGGCCACCGACGTGCCGGTGCCCCGGAAGTCGAACCGGGTGCTCAGCTCCTTGGCGGCCTGGTTGAGCGCGTTGTCGACCTCCTGCCGGTCGACCTTGCTCACCACGTCGAACGACGGGTCTGCCACGTGCCCGATACCTCCGCGTAGGCGTGTCTGCGAACCCCGGGAAGCCTACCGGGGCCTCCCCGGTTTGAGTCGCCGCGACGGGGTTATGTATTGTCTGCACCGCACCCGGGCGACCGGGGGCGGGGCGGGTTGCCCGAGCGGCCAATGGGAGCGGACTGTAAATCCGTCGCGAAAGCTACAGAGGTTCGAATCCTCTACCCGCCACACCACAGGAAAGCCTCCGTGAGCACTGCTCACGGGGGCTTTCCCGCTTTCGGCGTCAGCACGTTCGTGTACTACCGGGCGCGATCGTCGGTGTTGGACACTCCTGCCATGAGCGCCAGGAGCAACGACCCTTGTCCGGCCTCGCCGGACGGGCAGCACTCGCGGTCCACGGTGCCGGGGCGGGACAGGTGTCAGTTCTGCGGTGTGGAGATGTGACGAGTGGGTGCTGTCCAGCTTCCGCATGACATCCGGGGTGTGCGCATGTGTGAGCACGTCGCGCCGGGGCGGTGTACGTGGTGGTGCAGTTATCGGCGTGGGGTGTTGTGCAGTGCGCCTGTGGTGGGGTTGCTCGTCCTTGCCGGGTTGGTGCGGTGGTTGGCCGCGGCCGGGGAGGAGGAGCGGGATCAGGTGATCTACGCCTTCACCGGGGTGTCGGTGTTCCTGGCGATCGTGATCCCCGTGGTGGTGTTCCTCAACCACACGCGGCCGGAGAAGGCCTGAACCACCCGGACGTAGGTGAGACCGACGCGCAAGCGCTTCCTCTCGCTTGCGTGCCGGCCTCGTGTGCAGCATAACCCATCTCGAACGTGTGTTCGAGGGTTACGCGATCGCGGCGCGTCCCGCCTCCGTCAGCTCGGCGTCCGCGCGCTCGTACAGGCCGACGGCGCGGCGGGCGCGGAGGAGGCCGGCGTGGACCAGGTCGTGGGTGGTCGTCTGGTCGCAGCAGGGCAGGCCGTCCACGTACAGGTCCGGCTCGACGCCGCCCGACAGTTGCGCCCTGCCTGCGGCGACGGCCCTCAACATGGCCCTTGCCCGGTTCGACAGCTCTCTCGCGATGGTCATGGCGACCCCCTCGCCCGTAGTGCATCCCCTTTGTCTAGTTAGGAGGTCTCGACCCATGAGTTGAGTACCCCTCGGACCGGGGTTCACTCAGGCGGACGAGACCGCTGCGCACACCTTCCCCCGCTGGGCCGTTCGGATCACGTCGCCACGCCGACCGGTTGGGCTGTTCAGTCGAACCGAAGTCGGCGCGACCTCTCGGCGCTGCCAGACCGCCGGCCGTCGTGCGGGCGCGCGAAACGCGTGTGCGGGCGACAAGACTCGAACCCATGAGCGAAATCTGGATCGCCCTGGCCGCCCTCGCGCTCGGCGTCGTCCTCGGGCTGGTGATCCGGCACAACCCCACCCGCAGGCGCCCGCGACCCGACCCCGCCGCGCGCGACCGCGTGCGCGAGGTGCTCAACGCCGCCGACGACCTCGAGTACGGCCTCAACACCGTCCTGAACTTCGGCCCGCTGTCGGCCACCGAGCTGCTCTCCGTGGACCTGCCCGCGAAGCTGGAGCGCCTGGCCGGCACCGGCGGCGTCGACCGCACCACCCTGCACGACCTCCGCACGCACACCCAGCGCATCGCCCTGCACCCCTACCCGGAACCCCGCGACCTCCTCACCGCCGTCCGCGAGGACGAGGCCTCGGTCTGGCTGGTGCTGAGGGAGGCGGTCGGCAGCGGTGCGGCACAACACCAAGCCGCCGCCAAGGCCCGCGAGTGCCTGGAGATCGTCCGAGCCGACCTCCGCGACGCCGCACCCCGGGAGATGAAGGAACTGGTGAGCGTCTAGGAGACTCCTTCTCGCCGCGCAGCGGCGCACTCGCCGCGCTCGCGCGGCGGTGCTCCCAGCACACAGGAGGGGCCTCGTGTCCCCCACCGTATGGCCTGCCCGAAGGGCTACCGCACTTCGTCGGGGTTGCAGCCGAAAGTTTTGCGAGGAACGAGCAAAAGTTTTAGCGGCAACCCCGACGAAGTGTGGTTGGCTCCGCCAGGCCATGCGGTGGGGGACACGACGCCCTGACCCCATCGGTGGTCAGCCCGCCGGCGAGGCGCTTGTGATCTTGAGAGCGCGAAGCGCGTCCAGAAGCAGCGAAGCGTCTAGAGCGCCGGCCGGCGCTGCCAAGTGGTCCACAGCGGGCGGTAGCCGTGGGAGTACCAAAACGGGGTGGAGCGGGGGTTCGGCAAGGCGTGGTGCAGCAAGGAGACCGCGACCCCGGCCTCGTCCAACAGCCGGTGGGTGTGGGCGACCAAAGCGCTGCCTACGCCGGACCCGCGAGCCGCCTCCCGCACCCCCAACAGTCCGATGTAGACCACCGGCGCGGCGGACGTCCGGCCGGCGATCCAGTCCGAGTGCGGTGGCATGTCGTAGTACAGGACGCCCAGCGGCGTGCCGTCCCGTTCCGCCAGCCACAGGCCCGGCTCGTCCCACGTCAGCCGGGCCTCGATGTGCTCGCGCAGCCGTGCCGCCGTGGACGGGCGCTCGTTGACCATGCCGAACCAGCTGTCGTACCGGACCGTCTCGACGTTCACCGACACGGCCACGTCGACGTCCGCCGCCTCCACCCGCCGGATCCGCACGTCCGGCGCACCCGCCGGCCCGCCGAGCCCGCCCCGCCGTGCCGCGGTGACCAGCAGGGGCGCGAAACCGTGCCGCACCAACACCTCCGCCGCCGCGACCGCACGACTGGGCACGGTCACCAGCGCGGCGGTGTCGGGGTCGCCGGCACCGGTCAGCGGCCAATCGCGCAGCTGGGCGTCCAGGTCGGCGTCGGGGTGCCAGGTCAGCGTGTGCGTGCGCAGGGCACCCCAGCTGGCGTTCAGCGCGTCGGCGGTCAGCTCGGTGAACGAGTACGGCTCCGGAACGGGCTTGGTGGCGGGCAGTAGCGGGTCCATGCCGGGAACGTAACGGGAGCCGTAGCCTGCGGCGGTGCGCATTTTCGTGGTGGACGCCTTCACGGACCGGGCGTTCGCGGGCAACCCCGCGGGCGTCGTGCTGCTCACCGAGGACGACGGGCCGGACGACGAGCGCTGGATGCAGTCCGTCGCCGCCGAGATGAAGCACGCCGAGACCGCCTTCGTGCGGACAAGAGAAGAAGGCCCCCTCCCGCTGCGCTGGTTCACCCCCGTCCGCGAGGTCGACCTGTGCGGCCACGCGACCCTGGCCACCGCCCACGTCCTCGGCGGCGACCGGGTCTTCACCACCCGCAGCGGCGAACTCACCTGCACGACCACCCCGGACGGCTGGGTGGAGATGGATTTCCCGGCCGACCCGGCGACGCCAATCGAGATCACAACGCCGCTCAAGGCCGGCCTCCCCGGCATCACCGTGAAGGCCGTCGCCCAAGCCGTCTCCGACGTCCTCGTGGAGGCGGCGAGCGCCCAGGAGGTCCGCGATCTCCGCCCCGACTTCGCCGCGCTCGCCGAGGTGCCCGGACGCGGCGTGATCGTCACCGCCCCCGGCGACCGACCCGGCCTCGACGTCGTGAGCCGCTGCTTCTACCCCTCCTACGGGGTCCCGGAGGATCCCGTAACCGGTTCCGCGCACTGCACGCTCGCCTCCTGGTGGGCGCCGCGACTGGGTCGCGCCGACCTGCTCGCCGAGCAGGCCTCGCCGCGCGGCGGGCAGGTCCGGGCGATCTTGAACGGTGATCGGGTACGACTCGCCGGCCGAGCGGTGACGGTGCTGGCAGGGGAGCTGATCGTGTGATCCGAACTGTTACCTTTCGTGGTAATCGGTGCAACGACCTGCCATTTCGTCGCCCAACCGGGGTACATTGGCACCCCTGGAGGGGTCTCGGTGGGTGTTCGGGACCCCTCAGTCACGCCAGGAGCTCGTAGGCCGCGACCCGGCCAACCGCGACGACGGCCGACGAGGAGGGTGGATGTCCGACCACGTGTCGGCCACGGCGCCGAACGCGCCGACCCGGTCCACGACCCGCGCGTTCAGCGTGTTCGCGGTGCTGCTCCTGCTCGCCGGGACGCTGTCCGCGGTCGCGGTGGGCTCGTGGCTGCCCGACCGGGACCCGACCGACCTCCTGTGGACCGGACCGCTGCTCGTGGTCGGGTTCCTGCTCGCCGAGCAGCTCGCCATCAACGTGGACGTGCGCAGCGGAGTGGCCTGGACCATCTCGTTCACCGAGATACCCCTCGTCCTCGGTCTGCTGGTCGCCCCGTTCGAGGTCGTGCTCGCCGCGCACGTCGTCGCGGGCGTCGGCACGCTGCTGGGCCGCCGGGTCCTCGACCGGGCCGTCTACAACGCGGGCCTGATGTTCATGGAGATCTCGGTGGCCTTCGCGGTCGCCCACTCCGTGGACCTGTTCCTGGACGGCAACGGCCCCAAGTGGGCGGGCGCGTTCCTCGGCACCATCGCCGTGCCGCTGCTGGCGAGCGTCCTGGGCCTGACCGCGCTGCGCCTGATGGGCAAGGGGATGCGGGTCGGCCCGAGCCTGCGGCTGGTGCTCCAGACCCTGGTCGTGGCGCTGCTGAACACCTCCGCCGGCCTCGCCGGCTACGAGATCGCGGACAAGGCGCCGTGGGGCGGCGTCCTGATCGTCCTGGTCTTCGCCGGCATCACCGCGATCTACCTCGCCTACTCCGGCCTGCTGCGTGAACAGCGCGACCTGGAGACGCTCAGCGAGGTCTCCCTGCGCGTGGCCCGCTCCGGCCGGCACGCCACCGGTCCGCGCGGCCCGAACCCCGACGGCGGCGACGGCCGCGCCGACGACGACGAGTGGCAGCTCATCGCGGAGCGCATCCGCGAGCAGCTCAACGCCAACCGGGTCGTGCTGCGGCTGCGCACCGACCCGCAGGCGCCGATGCGCACCCTGGTCGCCGGCGAGCCGCTGCCCCAGGGCATGCGCCGCGACGACCCGCGCCAGCTGCGCGAGGACGCCATGCTCCAGCTGCCCGGCTCGCAGGTGCGGTACTTCCGCGTCGTCGACGCCGGCGAGGACGTCACCGAGGCCCTGACCCGCCGCGACGCGCAGGAGGCGCTGGTGGTGCCGCTGCGCGGCGCGACCCAGCTGCTCGGCGCGGTCGAGGTGCACGACCGGCTCAGCCGGTGGCGCGGCTTCGGCAAGTCCGACATCCAGCTGCTGCGCACCCTGGCCAGCCACCTGTCCACCGCCGTGGACAACCGCCGCCTGCTCGCCCGGCTGCGCCACGACGCCTACCACGACCCGCTGACCGGCCTGCTCAACCGGCCCGGCCTGCGCGAGGCCGCCGCCGAACCGATGCGCCAGGCCGACCGGTCCGCCGTGATCCGCATCGACCTGGACGTGCTGTCCACCGTGTCCGACGCGCTGGGCCAGGCCTGGGGCAACCGGATGGTGGTCGCGGCCGGCCGCAGACTGCGCGACGAACTGGGTCCCGAGGTGCCGCTGGCCCGGCTGGAGGGCGGCGCGTTCGCCGCGCTGCTGCTGGACCGGCAGGCCGAGCGCATCCAGGAGATCGCCGAACGGCTGCGGGCCGCGCTGTCCGTGCCGTACCCGGTGGACCGGCTCACCGTCGAGGCGGGCGCGGTCGTCGGGTGGGCGTCCACCGCGGACTGCGAGATCGAGGACCCCGACGCCGACGCCCTGCTCCAGCGGGCCGACGTGGCCGTGCGGGCCACCAGCGAGGCCGAGCCGCTGCGCGCGTACGCGCCCTCGATGGGCCAGATCTTCCTGCGCCGCTTCCAGCTCGTGACCCAGTTCCGGTCCGCCCTGGAGAGCGGGCAGGTGTCGATCCACTACCAGCCGAAGGTCGCGCTGCCGAGCAGACAGGTGGTCGGCGCGGAGGCCCTGGTGCGCTGGAAGCACCCCGAGTTCGGCCGCGTCGACCCGGACGAGTTCGTGCCCGCCGTCGAGGCCACCGGCCTGGTGGACGTGCTGACCGACTTCGTGATGGACAAGGCGCTGGACCGGGTCCGCCGGTGGATCGACCGCGGGCTGCGGATGTCCATCGCGGTCAACCTGTCCGTGCGGACGCTGGCCGACGAGGAGTTCCCGGACCGCGTCGCCGCAGCCCTGCTCAAGCACGCCGTGCCGCCCGAGCTGCTGACCTTCGAGCTGACCGAGTCCGGCGTGATGGCCGACCCGGAGCGGGCGCTGCCCGTGCTGCGCCGCCTGCACACGATGGGCGTCGTGCTCGCGGTGGACGACTTCGGCACCGGCTACTCGTCGCTGGCCTACCTGCGGCAGCTGCCGGTGGACGAGGTCAAGATCGACAAGTCCTTCGTGCTCGGCATGGGCACCGACCTGGGCGACATGGCCGTGGTCCGGTCCATCGTCGAGCTGGGCCACTCGCTGAGCCTCACCGTGGTCGCCGAGGGCGTCGAGGACGACGCCGCGCGGGACCAGCTGGTGTCGATGGGCTGCGACGTGGCGCAGGGCTACCTGATCTCCCGGCCGCTGTCCGAGGAGCGCTTCGAGGCCTGGTTGCGTGCGCGAACCGTGCAGGTCAGGGGTGCCCGGGATGAGACGGTGCTCACCTTGGTCCACTGAAGGGACCCCCCGATTTCGTGAACCGGGCGAGGTTGTGTAGAGTTCTCCTCGCTCCGCAAGAACGAAAGAGCAAGCCCCTTTAGCTCAGTCGGCAGAGCGTCTCCATGGTAAGGAGAAGGTCTACGGTTCGATTCCGTAAAGGGGCTCCACGACTAGGCCGCGGTGCAAGCGCATGCGCGGCCAACAGTCGTGCTAAGCGGTGTAGCTCAGTTGGTAGAGCAAGCGGCTCATAATCGCTGTGTCGCCGGTTCAAGTCCGGCCACCGCTACTCGTTAGTCCGATCCCCGCCAGGCGGTAAGCCCGCACTGGGGCGCCGGGGCAGGTGTGCTCTAGAAAGGCAAGGACCGTGGCTGCAACCGACGTACGCCCGAAGATCACCCTCGCGTGCGAGGAGTGCAAGCACCGGAACTACATCACCAGGAAGAACCGGCGCAACGACCCGGATCGCCTGGAGATCAAGAAGTTCTGCCCGAACTGCAAGACCCACCGGGCGCACAAGGAAACCCGCTGAGGTTCCTGTACGACTCCGACGAGGCCCGTCCCTTCACCGAGGGGGCGGGCCTCGTCGCGTAACCTGCTCCGGTGCCTCTCGACCAGTCGTTCATCGGACGTGCGTACCCACCGTCACCCCCCTACGAGGTGGGGCGCGAGAAGATCCGCGAGTTCGCCGACGCGGTCGGCGCGACGAGCCCGGTGCACCGCGACCCCGAGGCGGCCCGCGCGGCGGGGTACAAGGACGTCATCGCACCGCCCACGTTCGCGATCATCGTGTCGCTGAAGGCCAACGACGTGCTGGTCGAGGACCCCGAGCTGGGCCTGGACTACAGCCGCGTGGTGCACGGCGACCAGACCTTCACCCACACCCGCCCCATCACCGCCGGTGACCGCCTGGTGGTGGAGCTGCACGTCGACGGCATCACGTCCCGCATGGGCAACGACATGCTGTCGATCCGGGCCGAGGTGGGCACCGACGAGGGCGAGCACGTCTGCACCGGCCGCTGCACGCTCGTGGTTCGCGGGGAGGACGCGTGAGTCTCAAGGCTTCCGAGGTCGCCGTCGGCACCGAGCTGCCGCCGCTGACGCTGCGCATCACCCGGGCCGACCTGGTCCGGTACGCGGGGGCGTCGGGCGACTTCAACCCGATCCACTGGAGCGAGCGCTTCGCGACGTCCGTGGGGCTGCCGGGCGTCATCGCGCACGGGATGCTGACGATGGGCATGGCGATCCGCGTCGTGACCGACTGGGCCGGCGACCCGGGCGCCGTGGTCGAGTACGGCGTGCGCTTCGGGCGGCCCGTGCCGGTGCCCGACGACGACGAGGGCGCCGTGGTCGAGGTGACCGGCAAGGTCGCCAAGGTGCTGGAGGACGGCACCTTCAAGGTCAACGTGACGGCCGCGTTCGAGGGCAAGGGCGTCCTGGGCGGCGCGTCCGCCCGCGTCCGCCTGCCGTAGGCGTTTCCCGTGGGGGAGCCGCCGGCGGCTCCCCCACGGGCGTTTCAGAAGCCGCTACAGAGGGCGGTGGTGCGCGGGCCGCTGGCGGTGGCCGCGCGGCGCTCCACGCCGTCCACGCTGACCTTGCAGCCCACCGAGCCGCCCTCCGGCCCCACGGTCACCGCGAGCACCCCGTCCCGCACCTCGCCGGTCACGGACAGCTCCGCCCGCCACGGGAACGCGGTCAACTCCACCTCCCGGGTCCCCGCGCCCTCCTCGGCGAACGTCGAGTACACGACCGTGGCCCGCGCGGCCTCACCGGACACCTCGTACACGACGACGGACCGGTGCTCCGGTCTCGCCACCCAGAACGCGAGGACCAGGGCGCCCAGCACGAGCACCGCCGATCCGGCGATCACGACCCACTTCCGGGCGGGCTGGTCGGACTCCGGTAGGTCCGGCTCCGTCATCGTTGGTCTCCTCGGGGGAAGATCGGTTGCTCTGAACGGATCATCGCCCACTTTCTACTGTGAGTTACTCCATTCACCCGTTGGGGTTGCGGTTGGCTGGCGCGAACGGGCCGGTGGCAGTCGAGACGAGTGACTTCCGCCACAACCGCCGCTCACGACCGGGCTGCGGCCGAGCAGGTCAGAAGTCCGAGCAACTCGCCGTCGCGAAGGGACCGGTGCCGGTGCCGGTCTTCTTCTCGACGCCGTCCACGGTGATCTTGCACGTGACGGTGCCGCCGTCCGCGCCCGCCGTCACGGTCAGCGAGCCGCCGCTGAAGAGCCCCTTGGTGGTGACCTGCTTGGTCCACGGCAGGGTCTTCAGCTCCTCCTGGTTGGTCGCGCTGCCGGTGTCGCCGAAGGTCGAGTAGGTCACGGTCGCGCCCGGCGCGTCACCGGTCACCTCGTAGACCAGGGTGACCTGCTTCTCGGACTCCTGCTTGAGCTGCTCCAGGTCGTCGGCGGCCTCGCTCGCGGCCTTGCCGAAGACGGCCACCCACAGGATGCAGACGACGAGACCGACGGCGGACAGCACGACACCGGCCACGGCGAGGCCCTTGTTGGTCGCCAGGCCGCGACTGGCCTTCGCCGCGCCCAGGCCGCCCAGGACGAGGCCGAGGATCACCAGCGGCCACGCCACGAGGCCGATGATCGGGATGAAGCTGAAGAGCAGGCCGAGGAGGCCGAGCACGAAGCCGGCGGTGCCGAGGCCGTTCTGGGGCGGTCGGGGCGCCATCGGCGGCGGGTACTGGGCCATCGGCGGCTGGGGGTAGGACATGGTGCGCTCCTCGTGCGTGCGGTGCGAACCGGTTCGGTGAACCGGATGACCGCTGCATCGGAGCGCTCGACGCCTCGTTACTGGGCGTAACCCGAATGTGTCCCCGACAAGCGCAAAGGGCACCCGAATGGGTGCCCTTTGCTACGAAAAGTGCGGGTTAGAGCGTGATCTCGCCCAGCAGGTCGGCCATCCGCGCGACGCCGGTCTTGAGGTCGTCGTCACCCAGCGCGTAGGACAGGCGCAGGTAGCCCGGCGTGCCGAACGCCTCGCCCGGCACCACGGCGACCTCGGCGTGCTCCAGGATCAGGGCCGCCAGCTGCACGGTGTCGGTGATCTCCGTGCCGCGCAGGGTCTTGCCGATCAGCGCCTTCACCGACGGGTACACGTAGAACGCGCCCTTCGGGGTCGGGCACTCCACGCCCGGGATCGCCGACAGCATGTCCACGATCGTGCGGCGCCGGCGGTCGAAGGCCTTGCGCATCTCGTCCACCGCGTCCAGCGAGCCGGACACCGCCTCCAGCGCCGCGCGCTGCGAGACGTTCGCCACGTTGGACGTCAGGTGCGACTGGAGGTTCGCGGCGGCCTTCACCACGTCGGTCGGGCCGATCAGCCAGCCCACCCGCCAGCCGGTCATCGCGTAGGTCTTGGCCACGCCGTTGAGCACGATCGTCCGGTCCGCCATCGCGGGCACGGCGACCGGCAGCGACACCGTCTCCGCGCCGTCGTAGAGCAGGTGCTCGTAGATCTCGTCGGTGATCACCCACAGGCCGTGCTCCAGCGCCCACTCGCCGATCGCGGTGATCTGCTCGCGGCTGTAGACCGAGCCGGTCGGGTTGGACGGCGAGCACAGCAGCAGGACCTTGGTCTTCGGGGTCCGCGCCGCCTCCAGTTGCTCGACGGTCACCAGGTAGTCGGTGCTCTCGTCGGCCGTGACCTGCACCGGGACGCCGCCGGCGAGCGTGATCGCCTCCGGGTAGGTGGTCCAGTACGGGGCGGGCAGCAGGACCTCGTCGCCTGGGTCCACGATGGTCGCAAACGCTTGGTAGACGGCCTGCTTGCCGCCGTTGGTGATCAGCACCTGGGCCGCGGTCACCTCGTAGCCGGAGTCCCGCTTGGTCTTCGCGGCTACGGCTTCCCGCAGCTCCGGCAGGCCGGCGGCGGGGGTGTAGCGGTGGTTGCGCGGGTCGGCGCACGCGGCGGCGGCGGCGGCCACGATCGCCTCCGGGGTCGGGAAGTCGGGCTCGCCCGCGCCGAAGCCGATCACCGGTCGACCGGCCGCCTTGAGCGCCTTCGCCTTCGCGTCGACCGCGAGGGTGGCGGACTCGGCGATACCGCCGATCCGCTTCGAGATCCGGGGGAAGTCGGGGGTGCCGGTCGGGGCGGTCGTCTCAGGTGAGGCCATGACCCCAATCGTGGCAGACCGCACAACCGACTTGGCGCCCGGCACCCCCTCTGACCGGGCCGGTTGGGAGTACGGGCCGGTTGTGCCGTATGCTTCGACACCGGGAACGTCCAGCCGCTGCCTCACGGGCCACGTGAGGAGGCTGCAAGACGTCCTCAGCCAGCGGGTTCCCCTCGGGGGACCCCGAAGGGGTGTAGCTCAACTGGCAGAGCAGCGGTCTCCAAAACCGCAGGTTGCAGGTTCAAGTCCTGTCGCCCCTGCGTCGAAGCGCGATGGTGAGCGGAGGACGGCATGAGCGAGGGCCGCGAGCAGGACCAGCCGGAAGAGCGCGAGAGCGCGGCCCGGCCGGTCACCGCCGCAGCACGCCGCGAGCGCCGGGGTTCCGCGCGCCCGGCGGGCCGCAAGGACTCCGCCGCGCCGTCCGAGGCGAAGAAGTCGGCCGAGTCCGACTCGGACGCCGCGGACCGCAAGGGCCGTCCCACCCGCGCTCGGGGCGACCAGGAGAAGCGGACGGGATTCTTCGCCCGGATCGTCCGCTACGTCCGTGAGGTGGTCAGCGAACTGCGGAAGGTCATCTGGCCGACCCGCAAGCAGATGATCACCTACACCTCGGTCGTGTTGGTCTTCGTGGCCTTCATGGTGGCGTTGGTGTTCGGCCTTGACTCGGCCTTCGCCTGGGGCGTGTTCAAGGTGTTCGGCTGAGCCGACGCCTCCCCGCCCGGGGTGGCGGTGGCGAACACGTGGATGAAAGGAAGCGAGACCCACAGTGACCTCCGAGAACGGCGTTGACGCCCAGGAGCTGACCGACCTGACCGACGAGCAGGACTTCGACGGTGATGTCGAGGACGTCGAGCAGGACGAGGCGACGGAGGACACCGCGGAGTCCGCTGACGACGCCACCGAGCCCGCTGCGTCCGAAGAGGCCGACGACGAGTCCGAGGCCGCCGCGGTCGCGCCGGTCGCCGACATCGACGCCGAGCCCGCCGACCCGGCCGCCGAGATGCGCGAGGCCCTGCGCAACGCGCCCGGCGACTGGTACGTCGTGCACTCGTACGCCGGGTACGAGAACAAGGTCAAGACGAACCTCGAGACGCGCATCCAGACGCTCGACATGGAGGACTACATCTTCCAGGTCGAGGTGCCGACCGAGGAAGTCACCGAGATCAAGAACGGCCAGCGCAAGCAGGTGCAGCGCAAGGTGCTGCCCGGCTACATCCTGGTCCGGATGGAGCTCAACGACGCCTCGTGGAGCGCGGTGCGCAACACGCCGGGCGTGACCGGCTTCGTCGGCGCGACCTCCAAGCCGTCGCCGCTGACCCTGGACGAGGTGCTGAAGTTCCTGCTGCCGCAGGTCGAGCAGAAGCCGGCCGCGGGCAAGAAGGCCGCGTCCACGCCCGCCAAGACCGCGGTCGAGGTGGACTTCGAGGTCGGCGAGTCGGTCACCGTCATGGACGGCCCGTTCGCCACGCTGCCCGCCACGATCAGCGAGGTCAACGCGGACGGCCAGAAGCTGAAGGTCCTGGTGTCGATCTTCGGCCGCGAGACTCCGGTCGAGCTGTCGTTCAGCCAGGTCTCCAAGATCTGATCCGCCGCCCTCCGGGGCGTCGGCAGCCACGCTGCGGCTGGCAGGGCCGCGCGCGGACACCGCAATAACAGGAAGCATTGAGATGCCACCCAAGAAGAAGAAGCTCGCAGCGATCATCAAGCTTCAAATCAAGGCCGGGGCTGCGAACCCGGCGCCGCCCGTCGGCCCCGCGCTGGGTCAGCACGGCGTCAACATCATGGAGTTCTGCAAGCAGTACAACGCCGCGACCGAGTCGCAGCGCGGCACCGTGGTGCCGGTCGAGATCTCCGTGTACGAAGACCGCTCGTTCGACTTCAAGCTCAAGACCCCGCCGGCCGCGAAGCTGATCCTCAAGGCCGCCGGTGTGGAGAAGGGCTCGGGCGAGCCGCACCGCGTCAAGGTCGCCAAGGTGACGATGGACCAGGTGCGCGAGATCGCGCAGACCAAGATGGTCGACCTGAACGCCAACGACATCGACCAGGCGGCGAAGATCATCGCCGGCACGGCCCGCTCGATGGGCATCACGGTCGAAGGCTGACCTCCACTCTTTTAGTTCCCCGTGGGAGAGCCACGCGCTGGCTCGCACCACAACTGATCCACTGTTAAGGACAGCAGCATGAAGCGCAGCAAGGCGTACAAGGCCGCAGCTGAGCTCGTGGACCGGGAGCGGCTGTACTCGCCGCTCGAGGCCGCGAAGCTCGCCAAGGAGACGTCCAAGGTCAAGCTGGACGCGACCGTCGAGGTCGCCATCCGGCTCGGCGTCGACCCCCGCAAGGCCGACCAGATGGTCCGCGGCACCGTGAACCTGCCGCACGGTACGGGCAAGACCGCCCGCGTGATCGTCTTCGCGACCGGCGACAAGGCCGCCGAGGCCACCGCCGCCGGTGCGGACGCGGTCGGCAGCGAGGACCTGATCGAGCGCATCCAGGGTGGCTGGCTCGACTTCGACGCCGCGATCGCGACCCCCGACCAGATGGCGAAGGTCGGCCGCATCGCCCGCATCCTCGGCCCGCGCGGCCTGATGCCGAACCCGAAGACCGGCACCGTGACGCCCGACGTCACCAAGGCCGTGACGGAGATCAAGGGCGGCAAGATCAACTTCCGCGTGGACAAGCAGGCCAACCTGCACCTCGTCATCGGCAAGGCGTCCTTCGACCCGGAGAAGCTGGTCGAGAACTACGCCGCGGCGCTGGACGAGATCCTGCGGGCCAAGCCGTCCGCCGCGAAGGGCCGCTACCTGAAGAAGGTCACCGTCTCCACGACGATGGGCCCGGGCATCCCGGTCGACCCGAACCGCACCCGCAACCTGCTGAGCGACGAAGCCACCGCCTGATCCGGCTCCCGCTCGCGTGTAGCGACCAAAGCCCCTCGGCACCCTAGGTGCCGAGGGGCTTTCGCTTGCGCTCAGCAGCTCGGCTCGGCCTGGTAGCCGGTGATCACCCAGGTCTTGTTCTCCTGCATGGACAGGACGAACCGGCCCAGCCGGGGTCCGCCGTCGACCTGGAGCTTGCAGGAGCTGACGTCGACCGAACCGCCGTTGGGCACCGCGCGCATGTCGGACGGGAAGCCGATCTGCCGGTACTGCGCGCCGTTGGTCACCTGCTTGCTCAGCTGGTGCACGGCCGTTTCGCAGTCGGGGGCGCGGAAAGCCTCGGTGAACGCCTTCTTCGCCTTGTCCTCGCTGAAGAGCAGGCACGCACGGCCGGCGTCGTCGTTCAGGATGTGCTTGTAGAGCAGTGCGACCGTGCCCTGGAGGCCGTACGGGGTCTGGGGTGCGATGACGTTCCCCTTGTCGCCGCCGCTGTCCACCGCCACCGAGCCCGGGTCTTCGCCGCCGAAGTACCGCTCGTAGAAGTACATGCCCACCAGCAGGATGATCGCCAGCAGGATCAGGCGCCGGACGAGCTTGCTGCTCAACACGACCTGCCACAGCGGCTTGCGCGGGGGCGCGGGCGGTGGGGGCGGGGGTGTCGGAGTGCCCGGCGGGAGGGCCTGGGGGGTGCCCTGGGCCTGTTGGAAGCGTTGGAACTCCTGGAACCGTTGGAACTCCTGGAACTGCCGGAGTTGTTCCGGGTCGATGTCCGGGGGCGGCGGGTTCCGTGGTGGCTCTTCGGTCACGGGTCACATCATGCCGATTTGGAGGCGTTGGGACACGTCCCGTACAGTGGTGCTCGGTTCCACCAAAGACCGCTGGTCTTCCCACGCCCTCGGGCTACGGGAACGAAGGGTTCGCTTGGCGAACGGCCCGCGCAGGAGGACGAGGTAAGTTCAGGCGCGTTCGCGCGTCTCTTCCGCCCCGTGCTGCTGTGCGCCGGGGCGTTTTTCATGCCTCCCCTTCGCTTCGGCCGGCGGTTCACCGAAGCCCAGAGAGGAGGCGATCATGGCGAAGCCCAGCAAGGTTTCGGCCGTCGCCGAGCTGACGGACAAGTTCCGTGGCAGCTCGGCCGCTGTCGTGACCGAGTACCGTGGCCTCTCCATGGCGCAGCTCACCACGCTGCGTCGCGCTCTCGGCGCGGGCACCACGTACACCGTTGCGAAGAACACGCTGGTCAAGCGTGCGGCTCAGGACGCGGGCGTCGAGGGTCTCGAAGACCTGCTCGTCGGTCCGACCGCCATCGCCTTTGTCGAAGGCGAGCCGGTCGACGCGGCCAAGGCGCTGCGCGACTTCGCGAAGGACAACAAGGCCCTGGTCATCAAGGGCGGCTTCATGGACGGCCGCCCCCTCTCGGTCGACGAGGTCACCGCGATCGCGGACCTCGAGACCCGTGAGGTGCTGCTCGCCAAGCTGGCGGGCGCGATGAAGGGCAACCTGGCCAAGGCCGCGGGTCTGTTCAACGCCCCGGCTTCCCAGGTCGCTCGCCTGGCCGCTGCCCTACAGGAGAAGAAGGCCGCGGAGGCGCCTGCCGCCGCCGAGGCCGACGCTCCGGCCGAAAGCTGATCAACCCGACACATCGCGTCCAGTTCGGGCGTTGAATTAGAAAGGACCGCCGATCATGGCGAAGCTCAGCACCGACGAGCTGCTCGACGCGTTCAAGGAGATGACCCTCCTGGAGCTGTCGGCTTTCGTGAAGCAGTTCGAGGAGACCTTCGAGGTCACCGCCGCCGCTCCGGTCGCCGTTGCCGCCGCCGGCCCGGCCGCCGCCGCCGCGCCGCAGGAGGAGGAGAAGGACGAGTTCACCGTCGTCCTCGAGTCCGCCGGCGACAAGAAGATCCAGGTCATCAAGGTCGTCCGCGAGGTCGTCTCGGGCCTGGGCCTGAAGGAGGCCAAGGAGCTGGTCGAGTCCGCTCCGAAGCCGCTGCTGGAGAACGTGGCGAAGGACGTCGCCGACGCCGCCAAGGAGAAGCTCGAGGCCGCGGGCGCCAAGATCTCGCTCAAGTGAGCCGAGCGGCCCGTCGGGAACACCGGCGGGTCGGCGCCTGAGAGCTGAACGCGCGGAAGGGCGGGCATCCCGGACAGGGGTGCCCGCCCTTCCGCATGCCCGGAACGCGTGCGTCCTTCATGTACCTGTGACCGCGGGATTGGCCGAATCGGGCGAAACGGAGATCACAACGAACGTTACGTTTCCGTGACCGCCGCTAACCCAACTGGGGAGTAACCACGACGCGACGGGCTCGTTGCACGGGTATGGCGATCCGCTGCGCGGGTCGGCCCAGGCGTTGTGGCCGGTGACCTGGAGGTGCGATGGGCGTCGAGGTGGTCGTCGAAGGCCTGACCAAGTCCTTCGGCAAGCAGACCATCTGGCGGGACGTCACGCTCACCCTGCCGCCGGGCGAGGTCAGCGTGATGCTGGGTCCCTCCGGAACCGGCAAGTCCGTCTTCCTCAAGTCCCTCGTGGGCCTGCTGAAGCCGGAAAAGGGCCGGATCATGATCAACGGCACCGACCTCGTGCGGTGTTCCGAGCACAAGCTCTACGAGATCCGGAAGCTGTTCGGCGTCCTGTTCCAGGACGGCGCGCTGTTCGGCTCGATGAACCTGTTCGACAACGTGGCCTTCCCGCTGCGCGAGCACACCCGCAAGACCGAGGCCGAGGTCCGGCGGATCGTGCTGGAGAAGATGGAGATGGTCGGCCTCGTCGGCGCGGAGAAGAAGCTGCCCGGCGAGATCTCCGGCGGTATGCGCAAGCGCGCCGGCCTCGCCCGAGCCCTCGTGCTGGACCCGGAGATCATCCTGTGCGACGAGCCGGACTCCGGTCTGGACCCGGTCCGCACCGCCTACCTCTCCCAGCTGCTCATCGACCTGAACTCCCAGATCGACGCCACGATCCTGATCGTCACGCACAACATCACCGTCGCCCGCACGGTCCCGGACAACCTGGGCATGCTGTTCCGCCGCGAACTGGTCATGTTCGGTCCCCGCGAAGTGCTCCTGACCAGCGACGAACCCGTGGTCGAGCAGTTCCTCAACGGCCGCCGCATCGGGCCGATCGGCATGTCCGAGGAGAAGGACCAGGCCACGATGGCCGCCGAGCTGGCCCACCGGGACGCGGGCCACTACGACGGCTCCCCGGACGAGGACGTGCGCGGCGTGGTCCCGCAGCTCGAACCGACCCCCGGCCTGCCGCCGCGCACCGCCGTGCGCCGGCGCAAGGACCGGGTCATGAGCATCATCCACACGCTGCCGCCGGAGGCGCAGCAGGGGATCATCGCCAGCCTCACGCCCGAGGAGCAGCGCCACTACCGCGTACTCGCGACCTCCAGCCAGACCCAGCAGTCCTACGACCGCACGGTCCCCGCGACCGGCGGCGCGACGAGCACCATCCCGGCCGACCGGCCCACGCCCAGTCCGTGGCCCCGGCAGGGAGGCCACCTGTGAGCACCCCGGCGACCTTCCCCGGCGCGGGCGCCCTGCGGGAGACGGGCCGGCTGTTCGCGCTCGGCATCGACGTCGTCCGCAACACGTTCCGCCGCCCGTTCCAGCTGCGCGAGTTCATCCAGCAGTGCTGGTTCGTGGTCAGCGTGACCGTGCTGCCGACCGCCCTGGTCTCGATCCCGTTCGGCGCGGTCATCGCGCTCCAGCTGGGCTCGCTGACCCGCCAGATCGGCGCCCAGTCGTTCACCGGCGCGGCCAGCGTGCTGGCGATCATCCAGCAGGCCAGCCCGATCGTGACCGCCCTGCTCATCGCGGGCGCGGGTGGCAGCGCCATCTGCGCCGACCTCGGCTCCCGCAAGATCCGCGAGGAGATCGACGCGATGGAGGTGCTGGGCGTCTCGCCGATCCAGCGCCTGGTGGTGCCGCGCGTGCTGGCCGCGATGCTGGTCAGCGTCCTGCTCAACGGCATGGTCAGCGTCGTCGGCGTGATGGGCGGCTACTTCTTCAACGTGATCATGCAGGACGGCACACCCGGCGCGTACCTGGCGAGCTTCAGCGCCCTGGCGCAGCTGCCGGACCTGTGGATCTCCGAGATCAAGGCGTTGATCTTCGGCTTCATCGCGGGCATCGTCGCGGCCTACCGGGGCCTGAACCCGGCGGGTGGCCCGAAGGGCGTGGGCGACGCGGTGAACCAGGCCGTGGTCATCACGTTCCTGCTGCTGTTCTTCGTCAACTTCGTCCTCACCACGATCTACCTCCAGGTCGTCCCGGCGAAGGGGAGCTGAGATGGCCACGATCGGCAACCGCGCGCGCAAGGCGGCCAACGCGCCGCTGAACATGCTGGACACCTTCGGCGACCAGCTCTGGTTCTACCTGCGTGCCCTGGCGTGGGCGCCGCGCACGCTGCACCGCTACCTGCGGGAAACCCTGCGGCTGCTGGCCGAGGTCAGCTTCGGCTCGGGCGCGCTGGCGGTCATCGGCGGCACCATCGGCGTGATGGTCGGTCTGTCGGTGTTCACCGGCACGGTCGTCGGCCTCCAGGGCTTCGCCGCCCTGAACCAGATCGGCACGTCGGCGTTCGCGGGCTTCGTGTCGGCCTACTTCAACACCCGCGAGATCGCGCCGCTGGTGGCCGGTCTCGCCCTGAGCGCCACGGTCGGCTCCGGCTTCACCGCCCAGCTCGGCGCGATGCGGATCTCCGAGGAGATCGACGCGCTGGAGGTCATGGGCATCCCGAGCATGCCGTTCCTGGTGACCACCCGGATCATCGCCGGCTTCATCGCGATCATCCCGCTCTACGTGATCGGCCTGCTGACGTCGTATCTGGCGGCGCGGCTCATCACGGTCGAGCTATATGGGCAATCAGCAGGCACATATGACCATTACTTCAACCTCTTCCTACCCCCAGTAGACGTGCTCTGGTCGTTCGGCAAGGTCCTCGTCTTCTCGGTCGTGATCATCCTGACGCACTGCTACTACGGCTACCGCGCGTCCGGCGGCCCGGCGGGCGTGGGTGTCGCGGTCGGCCGCGCGGTGCGCACGGCGATCGTCACGACGAGCCTGCTGGACTTCTTCCTCAGCCTCGCGATCTGGGGCACGACGACCACGGTGAGGATCGCCGGATGATCACCCGCAGGCTCCTGGGCGTCGTCTTCCTCGCGGTGATCGCCCTCTTCCTCAGCCTCACCGTCGCGCTGTACAAGGACGCCTTCACCGAGGTCGTGAAGGTGACGCTGAAGACCGACCGGGTCGGCAACCAGCTCCAGCTCGCCTCGGACGTGAAGGTGCGCGGGCTGATCGTCGGCGAGGTCGCGGACATCCGCACCGAGGGCGACGGCGCCGTGCTGGAACTGGCGCTGCACCCCGACCAGGTCGCCAACATCCCCGGCAACGTCTCCGCGCGCCTGCTGCCCAAGACGCTGTTCGGCGAGCGCTACGTGAACCTGGTCGTGCCCAAGCAGCCCGACCTCGCCAACCACCTCGACCAGGGCGACGTCATCGAGCAGGACCGGTCCAGCAGCGCCATCGAGCTGGAACGGGTGCTGGACGACCTGCTGCCGGTGCTCCAGGCGGTGCAGCCGGAGAAGCTGGCCACCACGCTGACCGCGATGTCGCAGGCCCTGGACAACCGGGGCAAGCAGCTCGGCGAGACCTTGGTCCAGCTCGACGGCTACCTCGGTGAGCTCAACCCGCAGCTGCCCGCGATCAAGCAGGGCATCAGCAAGCTGGCCGAGGTCTCCGACGTCTACGCCGACGCCGCGCCGGACCTGGTGCAGGCCCTGTCCGACGCCACCGTCACCAGCCGCACGCTGGTCGACCAGCGGGACAACCTGCTGGCCATGTACGGCACGCTGACCACCACGTCGGTCGACCTGAACAGCTTCATCACGGTGAACCGGAACAACCTGATCCAGCTCGCCGACGTCTCCCGGCCGACGCTGGAGCTGCTGGCCGAGTACTCGCCCGAGTACCCGTGCCTGCTCAAGGGCCTGACCGAGTTCAAGCCGATCATGGACCAGGTGTTCGGCAAGGGCACCGACGAGCCCGGCCTGCACATCACGCTGGAGATCGTCCCCCACCGCGGCAAGTACGAGCCGGGCAAGGACGACCCGGAGTACGCCGACAAGCGCGGCCCGCGCTGCTACGACATCGTGCCCAGGCCCGACCCGTTCCCCCAGTACCCGCCGGAGGGCCCGGTCAAGGACGGCTCGACGTCCCCGCCGCCCGCGCGCAACGCCACCGACGGCACGCTGCCGCCCAACACCGGCCAGATCAACCCGGACGGCACCGTGGTGTCCTCGGTGTTCGACGCCCCGAGCCTGGCGAACTCGCCGGAGGAGATGGACTTCCTCGCGGCCCTGCTGGCGCCGCAGTTCGGGTTCGAGAAGTCCGAGATGCCCAGCTTCACGGCCCTGCTGCTGGGGCCGCTGTACCGGGGAGCGGAGGTGACGGTGTGAGGACGCTCGCCGCGCCCCTGGTCAAGCTGGCGGTCTTCGCCGCGGTCACGATCCTCGCGACGGCGCTGCTGGCCGTGACCATCGCGAACGTCAACTTCAACGGCGCCACCACCTACACGGCCCGGTTCACCGACGTCACCGCCCTGAACGAGGGCGACGACGTCCGCATCGCGGGTGTGCGGGTCGGCCAGGTCCAGGACATCCGGGTGGTGGACCGGCGGCTGGCGGAGGTCGAGTTCTCGCTGGAGGGCGAGCGCCGGCTGCCGTCCTCCGCGACCGCGACCATCAAGTACCGCAACCTGGTCGGCCAGCGGTACATCGCGCTGGAGCACGGCGTGGGCGACGCGTCCCCGCTCAAGCCCGGCGACGTGATCCCGCTGGAGCGCACCAAGCCCGCCCTCGACCTGACCGTGCTGTTCAACGGCTTCAAGCCGCTGTTCCAGGCGCTCGACCCGGAGGACGTCAACAAGCTGTCCGGCGAGATCATCCAGGTCCTCCAGGGCGAGGGCGGCACGATCGACAGCCTCCTGCGGCACACCGCGTCCCTCACCTCCACCCTGGCCAGCCGGGACAAGGTGATCGGCGAGGTCATCGACAACCTGAACACCGTTCTGGACACCGTGAACAGCCGTACGGACCAGGTCTCGACGCTGGTCTCGACCCTCCAGGAGCTGACCACGGGCCTGGCGGGGGACCGGCAGCCCATCGGCGAGGCCATCTCCGCGCTGGGCGACCTGACCGGCACCACCGCCGGGCTCCTCCACGAGGCCCGCGAGCCGTTGAAGAACGACATCGCCCGCCTGGGCGTGGTGTCCCAGACGCTGGCCGACAACGAGGCCGTCGTCGAGGGCGTCATCCAGCGGCTGCCGACCAAGATCGAGGGGATGGCGCGCACCGCGTCCTACGGCTCCTGGTTCAACTTCTTCCTGTGCGAGGGCACGGGCCAGATCGCCGTCCCGCCGATCATCAACGACCCGATCCCGATCACCGCCCTGCCCGTGACCCAGCCGAGGTGCCGCCGGTGAAACCCGAACGCAACCCGGTGACCACCGGCGCGGTCAGCCTGACCGTGATCGCGCTGCTGCTGCTCGCCGCCTTCTACTCCGACGACCTGCCGATCATCGGCGGCGGCACCACCTACCAGGCCGAGTTCAGTGAGGCCGCGGGCCTGGTGCCGAGCAACGAGGTGCGGGTCGCGGGCGTGAAGGTCGGCAAGGTGACCGACGTCGAGCTGGCCGGCGACAAGGTGCTGGTGACGTTCAAGGTCAAGGACGCGTGGGTGGGCGACCGGACCACCGCGATCATCCGGATCAAGACCCTGCTGGGGCAGAAGTTCCTGGCCCTGGACCCGCAGGGGTCCGAGCCGATGGACCCGGGCCGCCCGATCCCGCGGGAGCGCACCCTGGCGCCCTACGACGTGCAGGAGGCGTTCAACGGCCTCGCGTCCACGGTCGGCCAGATCGACACCAAGCAGCTCGCGGACAGCTTCCAGGTGCTGTCGGAGACCCTCGACGGCACCAAGGACAGCGTCCGCGGCGCGCTGGACGGCCTGTCCGCCCTGTCGAAGACGATCTCCTCCCGCGACGAGCAGCTGGCGAAGCTGCTGGCCAACACCCGGCAGGTCACGCAGACCCTGGCCGACCGCAACGAGCAGTTCGAGAAGCTGCTCGCGGACGGCAACCTGCTGCTGGGCGAGCTGCGCAAGCGCCGGGACGCCATCGGTGCGCTGCTCAGCGGCACCCGCGAGCTGTCCCGGGAGCTGACCGGCCTGGTCGCGGACAACAACGCCCAGCTCAAGCCCGCCCTGGAACAGCTGGACCGGGTGTCCACGATGCTCCAGCGCAACCAGGACACGCTCAGCCGCAGCCTCGCGCTGATGGCCCCGTTCTACCGCGTGTTCGCCAACACCCTGGGCAACGGCCGCTGGTTCGACACCTACATCTGCGGCCTGCTGCCGCCGTCGGTGAACCTCGGCGTGGTCGGCTTCAACGAAGAGGGCTGCCTGCCCCCCGGCGTGCAGAGGGGGAACTGACGTGACGACGACGAAGGTCGGCCGAGACCTCGGCCGCGCGGTCGCGATCGCGTGCGTGCTCGCACTCGTCGCCGCCGCGGCGATGTGGTGGGCGTTCGCCGGCGTGAACAGCCGGAAGGTGACCGCGATGTTCGGCGCGGCGGTCGGCGTGTACCCGGGCTCGGACGTCCGCGTGCTGGGCGTGCGGATCGGGGTCATCGACGAGGTCGAGCCGCAGGGCAAGCTGGTCAAGGTCACCATGTCGATCGACCGGACGGTCAAGGTCCCGGCGACCGCGCAGGCCGTCGTGGTCGCGCCCAGCGTGGTCAGCGACCGGTACGTCCAGCTCGCCCCCGCCTACACGGCCGGGCCGGCGCTGGGCGACAACGCCGTGATCCCGCGCGAGCGCACCGCCACCCCGGTCGAGCTGGACGAGCTGTACGCGAGCCTGGACAAGCTGACCACCGCGCTCGGCCCGAACGGCGCCAACAAGGACGGCGCGCTGTCCGACCTGCTGGACTCCGCCGCCGCGAACCTCGACGGCAACGGCAAGGCGCTCGGCGACACCATCAAGCAGCTCGGCGACGCCACCCGCACCCTGTCCGGCTCGAAGGACGACCTGTTCGGCACGGTCGAGAACCTCCAGAAGTTCACCGGCATGCTGGCCGCCAACGACAGCCAGGTGCGGGACATGAACCGGCAGCTCGCCGAGGTCGCCGGGTTCCTCGCCGACGAGCGCCAGAACCTGGCCGCGGCCCTGACCGAGCTGGCCGCCGCGCTGGGCCAGGTGCAGGGGTTCATCCGGGACAACCGGGCGATCCTCAAGACCAACGTGGACAAGCTGACCGGCATCACCCAGGTGCTGGTGGACCAGCGGGCCGCGCTGGCCGAGACCCTGGACGTCGCCCCGCTGGCCCTGGGCAACCTCCAGAACGCCTACAACGCGGCGTCGGGCACGCTGGACACCCGCGCCGACCTGAACGAGCTCAACCAGCCGCCGATCGTGCTGGTCTGCAAGCTGATCCAGTCCGTCGAACCGGGCAAGGTGCCGCTGGTGCTGGCGCAGGCGTGCAAGCAACTCGAACCGATCCTGTCCGGCGCGGTCCCGCTCAAGACGCCCGCCGAGGTGCTCAGCGACATGTCCCAGGGCAAGGTTCCGCTGCCCCTGCCGCTCGCGGGGGTGCCCCAGTGATCCTCAAGCGCATCGCGGTCCTGGCCTACGGGGCGCTGCTGCTCGCCGGTTGCGGGTCGGGCGGGTTCGACGGCGTCTACAACATGCCGCTGCCCGGCGGCGCGGACCTGGGCGACCGGCCGTACGCGGTGAAGGTGCAGTTCAAGGACGTCCTGGACCTCGTGCCGCAGGCCGGCGTGAAGGTCAACGACGTGCCCGTGGGCCGTGTCGACCGCATCGACCTGGCCGCCGACGGCTGGACCGCCGAGGTGACCGTCCTGGTCAACGGCGACGTCAAGCTGCCCGCCAACGCCATCGCCAAGCTGCGCCAGTCCGCGCTGCTCGGCGAGAAGTACGTCGAGCTGGCCAAGCCCGCGCGGGGCCGCGAGGAGGGCACGCTGGCCGACGGCGCGACCATCCCGGTGGACCGGACCAACCGCAACCCGGAGGTCGAGGAGGTCTTCGGCGCGCTGTCCATGCTGCTCAACGGCGGTGGCATCGCCCAGCTCCAGAACATCAGCCGGGAGCTGAGCGCGGCCCTGGAGGGCAACGAGCCCGAGGTCAAGTCCCTGTTGAGCAACCTGAACGCGCTGGTCGGCGAGCTGGACGGGCACAAGACCGAGATCACCCGCGCGCTGGACGGCGTGAACCGGCTCGCGGGCACGCTCAGCGCCCAGCGCGACCAGATCAGCGGCGTGCTGGAGGGGTTGGAGCCCGGCCTGAAGGTGCTCAGCGAGCAGCGCACCCAGCTGGTGACCCTGTTGCAGTCGCTGGACGCGCTGGCCGACGTCGCCGTGGACACGATCGACAAGTCCAAGGCGGACATCGTCGCCGACCTCAAGGCGCTCGAACCGACGTTGCAGAAGCTGGTCGAGGCGGGCACCAACCTGCCCAACGCGTTCGAGCTGCTGCTGACCTACCCGTTCCCGGACTCGGCGATGGACGGCATCAAGGGCGACTACACCAACCTCTACGCCGACCTGGACCTGAACCTGGGCACCATCGTGGACAACCTGGGCCGGTCGCGGCAGAGCCCGCTGCCGGCCCTGCCCGGCCTGGACGGCAACGCGCCGTCGTTGCCGCTGCCCCTGCCCAACCTGCCGCTGCCCACCATCGGCGGCAACACCGGACTCGGTGACGTGCTCGGCGGACTCCTGGGAGGTGGTCGGCGGTGACGACCCCCCGAACCCGGCTCCAGATCATCGCGTTCGTGCTCATCGCGCTGGTCGGCGTGAGCTACGTGGGCGCCCGGTACGTCGGCCTCGGCCGGGCGTTCGGCGCGACCGGTTACGTGGTGAAGATGCAGCTCGCCGACTCCGGCGGCGTGTTCACCAACGCCGAGGTCACCTACCGGGGCGTGACGGTCGGCCGGGTCGGCCAGATGCGGCTGACCGCCGACGGCATCGAGGTCGACCTGGACATCGACCCGAACGCCCCGCGCATCTCCGCCGACCTGGAGGCCGTGGTCGCGAACCGGTCGGCGGTCGGCGAGCAGTTCGTCGACCTGCGCCCGCGCGGCGAGGACGGGCCGTACCTGGCGGACGGCTCGGTCATCCCGCGCAGCGCGACCAAGACCCCGCCGCCGGTGGACGGCCTGCTGACCAACCTGGACGCGTTCGCCAAGTCGGTGCCGACCGACTCGCTGCGCACCGTCGTGGACGAGCTGGACCAGGCGTTCAACGGCACCGGGCCGGACCTCCAGGTGCTGCTGGACAACACCCGCGTGTTCACGGAGGCGGCCACCCAGAACCTGCCGCAGACCAAGGCGTTGATCAACGACGGCCTGGTCGTGCTGAACACCCAGGCGGCCCAGGGCAGCGCGATCCGGTCGTTCTCCAGCGACCTGCGGGCACTGGCCGAGACCCTCAAGAACTCCGACGGCGACCTGCGCGCCCTGATCGGCATCTCGCCCCAGGCCGCCGAGCAGCTGTCGGCGCTGCTGCGCGAGTCGGGTCCGAACCTCGGCGTGGTGATGGCCAACCTGCTGACCACCGGCAACATCCTGGTGACCAGGCTGGACGGCCTGGAGCAGATCGCCGTGACCTACCCGATCGCCGTCGGCGGCGGCTTCAGCGTGGCCAAGGGCGACGGCACCGGCGCCCACTTCGGCCTCGCGCTGAACGTCTTCGACCCGCCCCCGTGCACCGTGGGCTACGAGGGCACCAAGATCCGGCAGGGCACCGACACCAGTCCCGTGGGCCTCAACACCGGGGCGTACTGCGCCCTGGCACCCGGCAGCGTGACCAGCGTGCGCGGCGCGCAGAACGCGCCGTACGGTGGCACCCCGGGCACCCCGCAGGGCAGCGAGACGTCCCAGCCCGGGCGGGAGCCGACCGGTCAGCAGGCCGAGCCGGTGGTCCTGACCAGCCTGGGACAGCTGCTCGGGCTCCCGGGCTGAGCGGAGAGGACTCCACGTGCGACGTTTCTTCCTGCCGATCGCGGCCGTGCTGGTCGTGCTCGCCGCCGGCTACGCCACCTGGGCCGGGGTGTCCTGGTGGAACGCCTCCACCAACGACTCGGCGGCCTTCGCGCGCGAGCGGGAGGAGGTGCTGCGGGTGGGCCAGGTAGGCATAGCGAACTTCACGACCCTGGACTACAAGAAGGTCGACGACGACCTCAACCGCTGGGTCGAAACCTCGACCGGCGACCTGCGCACCGAAATCGAGAACGGCCGCGCGAGCCGCAAGAAGCAGATCGAGGACGCCAAGACCGTCACGGTGAGCAGGGTCCTGGACGCGGCCGTCACCGACCTGGACCGCCACGCCGGCAAGGCCCGCGTGATCGCGGTCGTCGAAACGACGGTAACCCCGGAAGGCGGCCAACCGGTCAAGAAGGTCAACCGCTACCAAACCGCCCTGACCCGCACGGACAGCGGCTGGAAGCTCAACGCGCTGGGCCCGGTCGCGGCCGGCGGCGCCTGAGGATAGGAACGACTCGTGCCCCCGTCACGCCGCCGCCCCGTCCCAACGCCCCCCACCGGCCGCCCGAAGGTAGCCGGCCTCCGCAAACGCCCGGACCAGCCTGTTTCACCCGACCCCCAGGTCGAGGACTCCGAGCCGTCACCTTTCGTAGAGGCCGTCCCCGAAACCCCAACTCCCGTCGACGACACCCCCACCAGCCCTTCCGCACCCCCTCGCCCTCGCCCGACCGGCCGCAGGCGCACCGGAAAACCGGTCCCCACCACCACCGACGACTCCCCCCGCTCGCGATCCAAGGCCGAGCCCAGCCCCACCACGAGCAGCGGCCTGGTGCTGCCGATCGCGTTGGTGCTGGTAGCGGCGGTGCTCGTGGGCCTGGGCGTGTGGTTCCAGATGCGGGCCGGACAGGTGAAGTACAACCAGGTCCTGGTGGACAGTGCCGGCACCACCGAGGTCGCGGGCCAGGTGCGGGAGGCCGTGGAGAAGTCGTTCTCATACAACTTCGCGGACGTCTCCGGCACCGAGAAGGCAGCGAACGAACTGCTGATCGGCAAGGCGAAGTGCCAGTACAACGCCATCTTCGGCCCGGTGAAGACCCTCGCGCCGGAGCAGAAGCTGGTGGTCACGGTGAAGGCCGTGTCGACCGGCGTGACCAGCCTGGAAGACGACCGGGCCACGGTCCTGCTGTTCCTGGACCAGGTCACGACCCGCACGACGGACAACCAGAGCGGCGGCGGCATCGCCATGATGCGGGCGGGTGCGCAGCGGGTCGACGGCCGCTGGAAGGTCGACTTCATGGAGATGTTCGGCGCGGCAGCAGACCAGTCCGCAGCCCTGGCGAAGTGCAACTGACCAGCACACGCCCCTAGGCGCGCAGCGCCGGCAGGGCTGCCGCACGGCACACCTCTGCCTGGGCTTCTTGCTTGTGTCATCCCCGTATGGCCTGCCCGAAGGGCTACCGCATCTTCCCGGGGTTGCAGCCGAAAATTTTGTGAGGGACGAGCAAAATTTTTAGCGGCAACCCCGGGAAGATGTGGTTGGCTCCGCCAGGCCATACGGGGATGGCACAAGCAAGAAGCCCCCGCCTTTTCTTTTGCTTTGTGTCCATCCTTGGCGGCCTGCCCGCCGGCGAGGCGCTTTTGATCTTTAGACCGGACCCTGCACCCCCAAGCCCCCGCTTCGCGCAGCCAAACCGACACGCCCCTCTCCAGCCGGACCCGCTCCCACCCCGCCGCCCGCCGCTGTCGCCGCCCGCCGCTGCCCGCTGCCGCCGCCCCGCTATCGGCAGCCCGCCGCCCGCCGCCCGCCGCCCGCCCGCCGCCCGCAAGCCGCCGCGCAGCTGTCCGCCGCCCGCCTTCGCCTGCCGCGCCGCAGTCCGCCGAGCCGCCACCACTGCCCTTCGCTGCCCGCTGTCACTGCGCGCCACCGCTGTCACTGCGCCGCTACCCGCTGTCGCGCCGCTACCCGCCGTCGCGCCGCCACCCGCTGTCGCAGCGCCGCTACTTGCTGTCTCCGCCCCGCTGCCCTTCGCCGCCCGCTGCCCTTCGCCGCCCGCTGTCGGCAGCCCGCCGCGCCGCCGCCCGCGTCTTGATACCCCCGCGCCCTTCGCCGAAACGCCGCCGACCGCCCGCCGCACCCCTGCCCGAACGCCCCGCCGCAACCTCGCCCGCCCACCGGCCCGAGCGCCCCGCCGCAACCCCGCCCGAGCGCCCCGCCCACCCCAGCCGCGGCCTCCGGCCCCCGTCTCCATGATCCCACGCACCCCCGACAATTCCGGCCCGCCGGACCCAAGGGGTAGTCGACCAGTCGCACACCGTGTGCGCTAAGTTCATGATCATCACCAAGGGCTTCGTCCAAGGTCGAAACCCCGTTCTGCAACCACGCAATACAGTGATCTGCGCCACACTTTCCGACCGGTGACTCAACGGAATCGCCGGACCTTCCCGAAGGGCGAACAAGACCAGCCAACAGTTCACCGCGGGCCACACCCGTGTAATTCCGCAGGTCAGCGCGGTAACCGCGCGTGAGCGGCGCTTGCGCCACGCGAGTGATCGCCGCGTGGCATCTTGACTGACGGCGTCGGCGGGGTCACTCTGTCGGTGACGACGAGAAAGGTCCTTCCAGGTGCCTCTCGACAGTTGGCGTGCGCGTGGCTAGACTGCCCCTTTGCGCTGCCCTCTTTCCGTTTGCCCTTCGCCGAGAGCTGGATTGCCGGGCATCGCCGCACCCTTGACAGCCGTGCTAGTCCGCTGCTAGCCAGCTACCTGTCCCTGGAAGGACGCATCTTGGCGATCTCTCGCGCGACCAAGGCCACTGCTGCGACCAACTCCACGTCGGGGATTCCCGGAGCGCCGAAGCGAGTCTCTTTCGCGAAGATCCACGAGCCGCTTCAGACGCCCAACCTGCTGGACCTCCAGATCCAGTCCTTCGAATGGCTCACCGGCGACGAGGCGTGGTTCCAGCGCCGCGTCGACGAAGGTGACGAGACCCCCACCAGTGGTCTCGAAGAGGTCTTGAACGAGATCTCGCCCATCGAGGACTTCTCCGGCTCGATGTCGCTCTCCTTCTCCGACCCGCGCTTCGACGAGGTCAAGGCCTCGACCGAGGAGTGCAAGGACAAGGACATGACGTACGCGGCCCCGCTGTTCGTCACGGCGGAGTTCACCAACCACACCACCGGCGAGATCAAGAGCCAGACGGTGTTCATGGGTGACTTCCCGATGATGACGGACAAGGGCACGTTCATCATCAACGGCACCGAGCGGGTCGTCGTGTCCCAGCTCGTCCGGTCGCCCGGTGTCTACTTCGACACCGCGATCGACAAGACGACCGACAAGGACGTCTTCAGCGTCAAGATCATCCCTTCGCGGGGTGCCTGGCTGGAGTTCGACGTCGACAAGCGCGACACCGTCGGCGTCCGCATCGACCGCAAGCGCCGGCAGCCCGTCACGGTGCTGCTCAAGGCGCTCGGGTGGAGCACCGAGCAGATCCGGGAGCGGTTCTCCTTCTCGGAGACGCTGCTGACCACCCTGGAGAAGGACCACACCGCCGGCACCGACGAGGCGTTGCTCGACATCTACCGGAAGCTCCGCCCGGGCGAGCCGCCGACGAAGGAGTCCGCGCAGGCGCTGCTGGAGAACCTGTTCTTCAAGGACAAGCGCTACGACCTGGCGAAGGTTGGCCGCTACAAGGTCAACAAGAAGCTGGGCCTGGCCACCCCGATCGCCACGGGCGTCCTGACCGAGGACGACATCGTCACGACGATCGAGTACCTGGTCCGCCTGCACGCCGGTGAGACCAGCATGCAGCCGGGCGAGACCGAGGTGCCGGTCGAGGTCGACGACATCGACCACTTCGGCAACCGCCGCCTGCGCACCGTCGGCGAGCTGATCCAGAACCAGATCCGGGTCGGCCTGTCCCGCATGGAGCGCGTCGTGCGCGAGCGCATGACGACCCAGGACGTCGAGGCCATCACGCCGCAGACCCTGATCAACATCCGCCCGGTGGTGGCGGCGATCAAGGAGTTCTTCGGCACCTCCCAGCTGTCGCAGTTCATGGACCAGACGAACCCGCTGGCGGGCCTGACCCACAAGCGCCGCCTGTCGGCGCTGGGCCCCGGTGGTCTGTCCCGTGAGCGGGCCGGCATGGAGGTCCGCGACGTCCACCCGTCGCACTACGGCCGCATGTGCCCGATCGAGACGCCGGAAGGCCCGAACATCGGTCTGATCGGCTCGCTGTCCTCCTACGGGCGGGTCAACCCGTTCGGCTTCATCGAGACGCCGTACCGCAAGGTCGTCGACGGCCGGGTCACCGACCAGATCGACTACCTGACCGCGGACGAGGAAGACCGCTACGTCAAGGCGCAGGCCAACGCCAAGATCGACGACGAGGGCAACTTCCTCGAGGACCGCGTCCTGGTCCGCAAGAAGGGCGGCGAGGTCGAGCAGATCGACCCGCGCGACGTCGACTACATGGACGTCTCCCCGCGCCAGATGGTGTCGGCGGCGACCGCCATGATCCCGTTCCTCGAGCACGACGACGCCAACCGCGCCCTGATGGGCGCGAACATGCAGCGCCAGGCCGTGCCGCTGCTCCGCTCCGAGTCGCCGCTGGTCGGCACCGGCATGGAGCTGCGCGCCGCGGTCGACGCCGGTGACGTCGTGGTGGCCAAGAAGACCGGTGTGGTCGAGGAGATCTCCGCCGACTACGTCACGGTCATGGCCGACGACGGCTCGCGGCAGACCTACGGCCTGCACAAGTTCCGCCGCTCGAACCAGGGCACCTGCATCAACCAGAAGCCCATCGTCAACGAGGGCGACCGGGTGCAGGAGGGCCAGGTCCTGGCCGACGGGCCGTGCACCGAGAACGGCGAGATGGCACTGGGCAAGAACCTGCTCGTCGCGATCATGCCGTGGGAGGGCCACAACTACGAGGACGCGATCATCCTGTCGCAGCGCCTCGTGCAGGACGACGTCCTGACCTCGATCCACATCGAGGAGCACGAGATCGACGCGCGGGACACCAAGCTGGGCGCCGAGGAGATCACCCGGGACATCCCGAACGTCTCCGAGGAGGTCCTGGCCGACCTCGACGAGCGGGGCATCATCCGCATCGGCGCCGAGGTCCAGCCGGGCGACATCCTGGTCGGCAAGGTCACGCCCAAGGGCGAGACCGAGCTGACCCCGGAGGAGCGCCTGCTGCGCGCGATCTTCGGCGAGAAGGCCCGCGAGGTGCGCGACACGTCCCTGAAGGTGCCGCACGGCGAGTACGGCAAGGTCATCGGCATCCGCGTGTTCTCCCGCGAGGACGACGACGAGCTGCCCCCGGGCGTGAACGAGCTGGTCCGCGTCTACGTGGCCCAGAAGCGCAAGATCCAGGACGGCGACAAGCTCGCCGGCCGCCACGGCAACAAGGGCGTCATCGGCAAGATCCTCCCCGTCGAGGACATGCCGTTCCTGGAGGACGGCACCCCGGTGGACATCGTGCTGAACACGCACGGCGTGCCGCGTCGTATGAACATCGGCCAGGTGCTGGAGACCCACCTCGGGTGGATCGCCAAGCAGGGCTGGAGCATCAACGGCGACCCGGACTGGGCGAAGAACCTGCCCTCCGAGCTGTACGAGGTCGAGCCGGGCACGAAGACCGCCACCCCGGTCTTCGACGGCGCCCGCGAGGACGAGATCACCGGTCTGCTGGGCTCCACCATCCCGAACCGCGACGGTGAGCGGATGGTCAAGGAGAACGGCAAGGCGCAGCTGTTCGACGGCCGCAGCGGTGAGCCCTACCCGTTCCCGGTGTCGGTCGGCTACATGTACATCCTGAAGCTGCTGCACCTGGTGGACGACAAGATCCACGCCCGCTCCACCGGCCCGTACTCGATGATCACCCAGCAGCCGCTCGGCGGTAAGGCCCAGTTCGGTGGTCAGCGCTTCGGTGAGATGGAGTGCTGGGCGATGCAGGCCTACGGCGCGGCCTACACGCTCCAGGAACTGCTCACCATCAAGTCCGACGACGTGCTCGGCCGCGTGAAGGTCTACGAGGCCATCGTCAAGGGCGAGAACATCCCGGAGCCGGGTATCCCGGAGTCCTTCAAGGTGCTGCTCAAGGAGCTCCAGTCGTTGTGCCTCAACGTCGAGGTGCTGTCTTCGGACGGCGCCGCGATCGAGATGCGCGACGGCGACGACGAAGACCTCGAACGCGCGGCGGCGAACCTCGGCATCAACCTGTCGCGGTCCGAGTCGCCGTCCGTGGACGACGTCGTCAACTGACCCTCGCCGGTCCCGGGGCGCTGCCTCCCGCGTCGCCCCGGGACCCCGCCACCAGCTCCTGAGCCAAGCCCCTCGCAGGGCAACCGATTCAAAAGGGGAAGAGAGTAGACGTGCTCGACGTCAACTTCTTCGATGAGCTCCGCATCGGTCTCGCGACCGCGGACGACATCCGCCAGTGGTCCTACGGCGAGGTCAAGAAGCCCGAGACCATCAACTACCGCACGCTCAAGCCGGAGAAGGACGGCTTGTTCTGCGAGAAGATCTTCGGTCCCACCCGGGACTGGGAGTGCTACTGCGGCAAGTACAAGCGCGTCCGGTTCAAGGGCATCATCTGCGAGCGCTGCGGCGTCGAGGTGACCCGCGCCAAGGTGCGCCGCGAGCGGATGGGCCACATCGAACTGGCCGCCCCGGTCACGCACATCTGGTACTTCAAGGGCGTCCCGAGCCGGTTGGGCTACCTGCTCGACCTGGCCCCCAAGGACCTCGAGAAGATCATCTACTTCGCCGCCTACGTGATCGTGGGCGTCAACGGCGAGCTGCGCCACAACGACCTGCCGACGCTCGAGAACGAGATGCAGGTCGAGCGCAAGCGCGTCGAGAACCGCCGCGACGCGGACGTCGAGGCGCGGGCGCAGAAGCTGGAAGCCGACCTGGCCGAGCTGGAGGCGGAGGGCGCCAAGTCCGACGTGCGCCGCAAGGTCAAGGAGGGCGGCGAGCGCGAGATGCGCCAGCTCCGCGACCGGGCCCAGCGCGAGCTGGACCGCCTCGACGAGATCTGGTCCACCTTCACCAAGTTGGAGAAGGGCCAGCTCATCGCGGACGAGCTGCTCTACCGCGAGCTCTACGACCGCTACGGCGACTACTTCACCGGCGCGATGGGCGCGGAGGCCATCCAGAAGCTCCTGGGTGACTACGACGTCGACGCCGAGGCCGAGGTGCTGCGCGAGACCATCCGCAGCGGCAAGGGCCAGAAGAAGCTGCGCGCCCTCAAGCGGTTGAAGGTCGTCGCCGCGTTCCAGGCGACCCGCAACAACCCGCAGGGCATGGTCCTGGACTGCGTCCCGGTCATCCCGCCGGACCTGCGCCCGATGGTGCAGCTCGACGGTGGCCGCTTCGCGACCTCCGACCTGAACGACCTGTACCGCCGGGTCATCAACCGGAACAACCGCCTCAAGCGGCTGATCGACCTCGGCGCGCCCGAGATCATCGTCAACAACGAGAAGCGGATGCTCCAGGAGGCCGTCGACGCGCTGTTCGACAACGGCCGCCGCGGTCGTCCGGTCACCGGTCCGGGCAACCGGCCGCTGAAGTCGCTGTCCGACCTGCTCAAGGGCAAGCAGGGCCGGTTCCGCCAGAACCTGCTCGGCAAGCGCGTCGACTACTCCGGCCGTTCGGTCATCGTGGTCGGCCCGCAGCTCAAGCTGCACCAGTGCGGCCTGCCCAAGCAGATGGCGCTGGAGCTGTTCAAGCCCTTCGTGATGAAGCGGCTGGTGGACCTCAACCACGCGCAGAACATCAAGTCCGCCAAGCGGATGGTCGAGCGCGCCCGCCCGGCCGTGTGGGACGTGCTGGAAGAGGTCATCACCGAGCACCCGGTGCTGCTCAACCGCGCGCCCACGCTGCACCGCCTGGGCATCCAGGCCTTCGAGCCGCAGCTGGTCGAGGGCAAGGCCATCCAGCTGCACCCGCTGGTCTGCGAGGCGTTCAACGCCGACTTCGACGGTGACCAGATGGCGGTCCACCTGCCGCTGTCCGCCGAGGCGCAGGCCGAGGCGCGCGTGCTGATGCTGTCGTCGAACAACATCCTCTCGCCCGCGTCGGGCAAGCCGCTGGCCATGCCGCGTCTGGACATGGTGACCGGCCTGTACCACCTGACCCGGCACAAGGAAGGCGACATCGGCGAGGGCCAGGCGTACTCGTCGCCGGCCGAGGCGCTGATGGCGTTCGACCGCAAGGTCCTGGGCCTCCAGGCGATGGTGAAGATCCGCATCGCGGACAAGAACCCGCCGAAGGGCGCCGAGCCGGAGGGCTGGGAGCCCGGTCAGCCGTGGCTGGCCGAGACCACCCTGGGCCGCGTGCTGTTCAACGAGGTCCTGCCGCAGGACTACGCCTTCATCAACGAGGTCATGCCCAAGAAGCGGCAGGCCACGATCATCAACGACCTCGCCGAGCGGTACCCGATGGTCACCGTCGCCCGGACGCTGGACAAGCTGAAGGACGCGGGCTTCTACTGGGCCACCCGGTCCGGTGTCACCGTCGCGATCTCCGACGTGCTCGTGCCGGAGGCCAAGCAGGGCATCCTGGACGAGTACGAGAAGCTCGCCGACGCGGTGGAGAAGCGCTACCAGCGCGGTCAGCTCTCCTACGCGGAGCGCAACAACGAGCTGGTCAAGGTGTGGACCAAGGCGACCGAAGAGGTGGCCGAGGTCATGGAGGCCAACTTCCCCGAGGACAACTCGATCCGCATGATCGTGAAGTCCGGCGCGGCGGGCAACATGACCCAGGTCCGCTCGCTGGCGGGCATGCGTGGTCTGGTGACCAACCCGAAGGGCGAGTACATCCCGCGGCCGATCAAGAACTCGTTCCGCGAGGGCCTGTCGGTGCTGGAGTACTTCATCGCCACGCACGGCGCCCGCAAGGGTCTGGCCGACACCGCGCTGCGCACCGCCGACTCGGGCTACCTGACCCGTCGTCTGGTGGACGTCTCGCAGGACGTCATCATCCGCGAGATCGACTGCGGCACCACCCGCGGCGTGAACATGACGGTCGGCGAGCGGCTGGGCGACAAGGTCGGCCTGCACGAGTTCGCGCAGACCTCGGTCTACGCCCGGACCATCGCCGAGGACATCACCGACGCGGACGGCAACGTCGTCCTCAACCGCGGTGACGACCTGGGCGACCCGGCGCTCCAGACCCTGGTGCAGAACGGTGTCACCCGGGTCAAGGTCCGCTCCGTGCTGACCTGCGAGTCGGCGGTCGGCGTGTGCGCGTCCTGCTACGGCCGCTCGATGGCGACCGGCAAGCTGGTCGACGTCGGCGAGGCCGTCGGCATCGTCGCCGCCCAGTCGATCGGTGAGCCCGGCACGCAGCTGACCATGCGCACCTTCCACCAGGGTGGTGTCGCCGGTGACGACATCACGACCGGTCTGCCCCGTGTGCAGGAGCTCTTCGAGGCTCGTGTGCCCAAGGGCAAGGCGCCCATCGCGGACGTCGACGGTCGGGTGCGCATCGAGGACGGCGACCGGTTCTGGAAGATCACCCTCATCCCGGACGACGGGTCGGAGGAGATCGTCTTCGAGAAGCTCTCGAAGCGCCAGCGCCTGGCCAACACGGCCACCGGTCCGCTCCAGGACGGCGACCACGTGCACGTCGGCCAGCAGCTGCTGGAAGGCACGCCCGACCCGCACGAGGTGCTGCGCGTCATGGGTCCGCGCGAGGCCCAGCTGCACCTGGTGCAGGAGGTCCAGAAGGTCTACCGGGCCCAGGGCGTGGCGATCCACGACAAGCACATCGAGGTCATCGTCCGGCAGATGCTGCGCCGGGTGACGATCATCGACTCGGGCGCCACCGAGTTCCTGCCGGGCTCGCTGGTCGAGCGCGCGGAGTTCGAGTCGGGCAACCGCGCGGTCGTGGCCGAGGGCGGCGAGCCGGCGGCCGGCCGCCCGGTGCTGATGGGCATCACGAAGGCGTCGCTGGCCACGGACTCGTGGCTGTCGGCGGCCTCCTTCCAGGAGACCACGCGTGTCCTGACCGACGCCGCGATCAACGGCCGGTCGGACAAGCTGATCGGCCTGAAGGAGAACGTGATCATCGGCAAGCTGATCCCGGCCGGCACCGGCATCAACCGGTACCGGAACATCCAGGTCCAGCCGACCGAGGAGGCGCGGGCGGCGGCGTACGCCATCCCGAGCTACGACGACGGGTACTACACCCCCGACGTCTTCGGCACCGGCACGGGCGCGGCGGTCCCGCTCGACGACTACGACTTCGGTCGCGACTACCGCTGACGCGAGTCACCAGGACAGCCCCGGAAGCCTCCCGCTTCCGGGGCTGTCCCCTTTCCGGGCACCGCGCGGGGTGCCGGGGCATAGTGGGTCCGTGCGGATCGATCACGTCCTCTACGCCGCTCCCGAGCTGGAGGCGGCCGTGGCCGACCTCGAAGCGCGGCTCGGCGTGCGGGCGGCCGGCGGCGGGCAGCACCCCGGCGTCGGCACGCACAACCGCCTGATGGGCCTGGGTTCGGACACGTACCTGGAGGTCATCGCGCCCGATCCGGCCCAGCCCGAGCCGCCATTCCCGCGCCCGTACGGCGTCGACGGCGTGACCTCCGGCCGGGTGGTGGGGTGGGCGCTCACCGTGGACGACATCGACGCGGCGGTGGCCCGCGCCCGTTCACAGGGCTTCGACCCCGGAGACGTGATCGAGGGGCAGCGGCGCACGCCCGAGGGGGAGCTGCTGCGGTGGCGGTTGACGGCCAACGCGCGCACCGCGGGGGTGATCCCGTTCCTGATCGACTGGGGTGCCACACCGCACCCCGCGCTGTCCGCGCCCGCTGGGTTGACGCTGGTGTCCCTGCACGTCGAGCACCCCGACCCGGCGGCCGTCGAGGGGCCGCTGCGGGCGCTCGGGGCGGAGGTCGAGGTGCGTGGAGCGGTCGCCGAGGCGCTGGTCGTGGGTGTGGCCGGCCCGCTGGGTGTCGTAAAGAACATTGCGGCATTCGGGTGACGGCTGCCTAGGCCCCTTGCCCAACCTACTCTTCAGTAGATAGCTTTCCGATCGGACGCGATCTTGCGTCCGACAGGCCGTGATCCGGCCGAACCTCGAGGTACCTCCGCCGCCATCGGACCCTCGACCGATCAGGAACCACGATGTTTCGTGTGCTGCTGGTCGCGCTGGTGACGGCCTTCGCCGTCTCCTCGTGCGCCGGCTCCGAACCACCACCCACACCCCGGCCCCGGCCGCAGGCCGTCGACGTGCAGTCGTTCGCCGTGCTGCCCGAGGCCACCACGTTCGCCAAGATCGAAGCCCTGCCGCGGGACGACGACACGTCACCCACGGCCGGCCAGGTCCTGCGCGCCAAGAAGGACGTGCCCGTTTACGACGCCGTGAACGGGCGGGCCGTCGCCAAGCTGCCCGCCACCCAGCTCGGTTCGCCGACGTGGGTGCCCGAGGTCGACCGGGAGGACGGCTGGTCGAAGGTCCTGCTGCCGTCCCGGCCCAACCGGTCCGCCGGCTGGGTGTTCACCGGCTCCGACGACTTCGAGCGCGCCGAGAACGACTACCTGGTCACCGTCGACCTGGCCGCGTTCCGCCTGGAGGTCACCGAGAGGGGCCGCTCGATCGGCACGTGGACCGTCGGCACGGGCAGCGCCCAGCACCCGACGCCCACCGGCCGGACCTACGTCATGGCCTCCATCAAGGAGACCGTGGCCACCTTCAGCCCGTACGTTCTGCCGCTCGGCTCGCACTCCGACAGCCACGAGACCTTCGGCGGCGGCCCCGGCACGGTGGCCCTGCACGGCTGGCCGGACACCTCCCCGTTCGGCACGGCGAGCAGCGACGGCTGCATCCGCGTCCCCGACGACGCGCTCGACCTCCTCCTCACCCTCCCGCTGGGGACCGTGGTGATCGTCAAGTGAAAGGCGCACCCCCCATGAAGAGAACCGCGGCACTGGTCACCGCCGCCCTCCTCGTCGCCACCGCCGGCACCGCGCACGCCCAGGTCGCCAAGCGGCAGGCGGCCGGCGGCACCCCGGGTTCCGCGTTCGCCCTGTCCGCGTCCGGCCTGCTCACCGTCGAGCCCCTGGCCGCGCTGGACGGGTCCAAGGGCTACCGGCAGACGTCGGTCGCGTCGGTCGCGCTGCCGGACGCCAAGGCCCCGGTCATCACGGCCGGTGTGCTCAACACCGAGGTGGATGCGACGTCCGCCAAGGCGAGCGTGGCGGACCTGAAGGCGCAACTGGGCCTGCTCAAGCTGTCCGACCTGACCTCGCTGACCGCCGAGGTCATCAGCGCGACCTGCGTGGACGGCGCCGGCGCCGTCACCCTGGCCGCCGCGAAGGCCGGCCCGACCGCCCTCGACCTGCACCCCGCCCCGAACACCCGCGTCCAGGTGCCGGGGGTGGTGTCGGTGGTCCTGAACAAGCAGACCCGCGCCGCCGACGGCAGCCTCACGGTGGTCGCGGTGTCGGTCGAGGTCGCCGGGCTCCAGAAGATCGACATCGCCTCGGCCACCTGCGCGCAGGCCCAGAAGCCGGCGCCGACCACCACGTCCTCCGCGACCCCGACGAAGCCCTCCACGACCACCCCGGCCCCGTCCGCCCCGGGCAAGGCGCCGCGTCCGACTCCCGTCGAGGGCCACCTGCCGGTAACGGGGTGATCGCGCGGTAAGGCGTGGCGGGAGACGGCCCCGACCCGTCCTCCCGCCACGCCCCACCCTTTCGGCCGCGCACCGGCGGCTTGGTTTTTGGCAGGGCTCCCAGCCCAAGGGAAGGGCTTCGGTTCCCCCACCGTATGGCCTGCCCGAAGGGCTACCACAGATTTCCCGGGGTGCAGCCGAAAGTTTTTGCGAGGA